>JACMPD010000122.1 GCA_014377675.1 Taibaiella sp. | reverse complement strand
TTGCTGCTGAAGTTAGTCCAGTTAATGGCGGAGTAGTCAAATCCCCAGGCCCATTTGTCGGTTTTAGAAAGTAAAACGCCAATGCTGAATGAAGTGGGCAGTTTTAGCTTGCCTTTCCTGTCGGTATAGCTATCTGCTTTCACTGTATCATTGATCAGAGTACCGCCCAGGTCGTAACTACTTGACTTGTAATAACTCACTGTCTCATTGAGGTTTTGGCCGAGTGTCAATGTGCCGCCTACCCTGAAGGTGTAATTAGAGTCACGTGATTTTACCTCATAGGTGGCACCGCCTTTCCAGTTGATGCCGCCAAGGCGTATATAGCGTGCGAACTGTGACTGATAATCACGGTGAGGATTGAACGTATCGGCAACGGTAGTGAATTTGCGGTAGTTGCCAAACATATAACCGAAATTGAACCCTATGCTCAATCCTTTAAACTTGTAAGCACCACCTAAGTATGCATAAGAAAGCCCACCATCACCGGCATAAGACCGGACAGTTCCGCCCAGGGGTGTAGCTACAGTGTCTGCAAGGGCATAATAGCATTTTGTATACGGCCTCAGACCTAATGCCATTCCCGCCTTCTTGCCAAGTGGCACGCCCAAATTAATATAACCCAGCGAAGCAGTACCGGTATTGTAAGACGCTCCCGAGGCATTGGTAATGTTGCGCGAACTTGCTATACCCCCGCCATCGAACGTAGTAAGTATGAGAGACGTATAAGAAGCCGGATTATCAGAGTTGATAATGAACGGATCGCTGAACGCTGAAGTAATATTGCCCATACCCTTCAGTGCGGTAGTATTGCCGTTCCATAACTCGCCAACTCCGTATTTTGAATAGGGATTGTTTTCACGTTCGGAGTTTGGGTTACTTGATCCGAGTGTCTGGGCGTAAATAGAATTACCGAGTAAAAGGAATAATACCGCCAGAAACCACTTGCCTCGTGAATTATACATTATAGTTTGCAATTATGTTCAACCCCTTTAATAAAAGATCGGGGTCGGCAAATATCTTACTTTTAATTTTGTCGGCAAAGAAAGCGCCATCACCCCCCGTTAATATGGCGTTAAAGTCAGCATAGTTATTTTCATATTCACGTATCATGCCGTCTATCTCCGCCGCCATTCCGTTTACAGCCCCACTGCGCATCCCGGTTTCTGTATCATAACCCAGCAGCAGCAAATCGCCATCAGCGCTAACTTCCGGCAGCCTGCCCGTGAATTCATGCATGGCACGCAATCTCATATTCATACCTGGCGCTATCGCGCCGCCCCTGAATGTCTTTGATTTTTGTATGAAATTGTAAGTAAGACATGTGCCTGCGCACACGACAAGGTTGTTTTTGCCGGGGTGCAGTATATATGCGGCGGTTACCAGTGCCAGCCTGTCAGGGCCTAGGGTCTCAGGTGTTCCGTAGGCGTTGTTTATCGGCACACGGGTAAAGCCGTCTAACTTTATAAATGAGGCCACCCGCTCTTTTAATAAGAAAGTCAGTTCGTCATTATTTTCATTGACCACCGAACACAAAATGGCTTTTGCCGGTTTGTAGGTATCTATTAAACCGGCTATTTGTTTGAGCGAGTTTTCTTCGGAGACATGTATTGATTTTTGTAGTACGTCATTGTTAAATATGGCCGCCTTTACGTTGGTGTTACCCCAATCGATGCAAAGATTCATTTGACAAATATCCTTTAGTGGGTTGCAAAGTAGGGATTTTTCCTAACAATTTACATGGGAAGCCGAAGTGAGCTGTACCACTTTAATAATGATGCGTTGCATTTTCTCAAATTAAATTAACTTCGCACTTTGTTATTCATTTGAGTTGGGTATTTTTAAGATAATTTATGTTTGAAAATCTGAGTGAGCGGCTTGATTCCGCGTTTAAATTATTAAAAGGCGAAGGACGCATTAACGAGATAAACATCGCTACGACCGTAAAGGAGATCCGGCGCGCGCTTGTAGACGCTGACGTAAATTATAAAATAGCCAAAGAATTTACTGATAAAGTAAAGGAAAAGGCAACTGGAGAGAAGGTGCTCACGTCTGTAAGCCCGGGCCAGCTGATGGTGAAAATTGTAAAGGATGAGCTGGCAACTTTAATGGGCGGTAAGGAGAGCGAAATAAACCTGAATCAAAAACCGGTAATCATACTCATTGCAGGCCTGCAAGGGTCTGGTAAGACTACGTTTTCCGGTAAACTGGCCAGCTTCCTAAAGAATAAAAAAGGAAGGAAACCATTGCTGGTAGCCTGCGACATCTACCGCCCTGCGGCAATAGATCAGTTGAAGGTTTTAGGGGAGCAGGTGAAAGTTGAAGTATATAACGAGCCTGAGAACAAAAGCGCGGTATCAATTGCGCTGAATGCTTTGGCGCACGCCAAACAAAATGGCAACAACGTAGTTATAATAGATACAGCGGGCCGCCTTGCAATTGATGAGGTTATGATGCGCGAGGTAGCCGATGTGAAGGCTGCTATAAACCCGCATGAAATACTTTTTGTTGTTGACTCCATGACCGGGCAGGATGCCGTGAATACCGCAAAAGCGTTCAATGAACGTCTTGACTTTACCGGTGTGGTGCTTACCAAGCTGGATGGTGACACCCGTGGTGGTGCGGCTCTATCAATAAGATACGTGGTTGATAAGCCGATCAAGTTCGTAAGTATGGGTGAAAAGCTCGATACGCTTGATGTGTTTTATCCTGAGCGTATGGCGCAACGTATTCTCGGCATGGGTGATATCACCACCCTTGTGGAGCGTGCCCAGGCCCAGTATGACGAGGTACAGGCCAAAAAGCTGGAAAAGAAAATACGCGCTAATAAGTTCGACTTTGAAGACTTTAAAGAGCAACTGAACCAGATTAAGAAAATGGGTAACATTAAAGATCTGTTAGCCATGATTCCCGGTGTAGGTAAAGCAATAAAAGACATTGATATTTCTGATGACGCGTTTAAAGGCATTGAGGCTATGATTAACTCCATGACCCCCTTTGAGCGTGCGAACCCAGATGTTATAGACACAGGCCGCAGAAAAAGAATTGCCAAAGGGTGCGGTAAGGACGTCAATGACGTTAATGCGTTCATGAAGCAGTTTGAACAGATGAAGCAGATGATGGCCCAGATGAATAAATTTAAAGGAGCAGCGCCTGGTATGCCTACCATGCCTATGATGGGAAGGAAATAAGTAAATTTAAAATTGAATATATTTTTTTGATCTGTGAATAAATTGTTTAGGTTTAGTGTTTTCATGGTGGCCGCAACCCTGTTTTTCAGTTGTGGGCAAAAGGGAGCTGATGCGCCTGATGTATCGGGCATACAGGTAGATTTGAAAACCTACAGGTTTGACCATGATATATATGCTATAGACACCAACCACCTGTCCGCTGCATTGCCGGTGTTGAAAAGCAAGTATCCTGATTTTCTTGATTTTTTCCTGGATACCATGATGGGCTTCAATATCAGGGGTAATTATAATGATACCGTGAGTGGTGTAAGAGAGGGCTTCCATGAGCTGGTTGCCTATAAAGACTATGTGCAGCTGCAGGATACCATTAATAAATATTACCCTGATACCAAAGACGTTGACGAAGATCTTACGAAGGCTTTTAAGTATATGAAGCATTACTTTCCTACAAGCAATGCGCCTAAGGTAATTTATATTAATCATATCTTGCTGAACGTTCCTGTTTTGTGTGTCGATGTGAATATTTCATGTATTTGCCTCGATATGTTTTTGGGCGGGCAATTCCCGTACTATCGTTCCATAGGTGTACCTGACTATTTGGAACCGCACCTGCGCAAAAGCTATATACCGGTTGCTTTTTTTAGCACCTTATATCAATCCACCTATCCTTACCGGATGGACGACAAGACCCTGCTGGAGCGGATGGTGATGCGCGGCAAGGAGCAGTATTTCCTGCACAAAGTAATGCCTGAATTGGGTGACTCCACTCTTTTCGGTTTTACCGCCACGCAGGTGGACTGGTGCAGTAAAAATGAAGCGCAAATCTATAATTTTTTCGTTCAGCGGAATCTGTTATACAACAAGGAAGAGCGGGAGATTGGCCCGTATGTAATTGATGGGCCGTTTGCTAGAGGCATAGGTTCTGCCACCGACCCCGGCAGGCCGACTCCCGGCAATATAGGCACTTGGCTGGGCTACAAAATCATCACCGCTTACATGGCCCAATACCCCGACAAATCCCTTGCTGAATTGATTGCAGAGAAAACAGAGGCGGCATCGATTTTAGATCAGGCAAATTACAGGCCGAAGTAGGAAATACTATCTACCTGCTTTCAAGATACTACTATATATTTCCCCAACACTATTCTCCCACGTATGGGTAGCCGCGAAGGCTGCCCTGCTTTCCCGCAGGGTGGGGGAGTCTTCAGTCAGTGCTTTTTCTATAAGTGTTATATAACCAGCTTGTGTTGTTGCCAGGTAGGTATGTCCGGCAAATATGCTCATTGCCTCGGTTGCTGTTGCTACTACAGGTTTACCCATGGCTAAGTATTCATCTATTTTACGTGGGTAGTTGCCTATGGTTACCTCGTTTACAATTTGAGGGTTCAGGCATACATCAAATGAATTGATATACGCAGGCAAGCTTTCAGGCGGTTTAGCGCCCAGGAAAACTACATTTTTCATTTGGTGCAGCGCACTTACTTTGAATGAATCATCTTCAGGGCCTACCAATACAATATTCCAGTCGGGGCGTTTGCTGGCAATGCCTTCCAGCAAGGTAATATCAAGCCGTATGCTTTGAAGCGCGCCTACATAACCCACTACCGGGAAGGCAATACCCGCCATATCTTTAGGGCGCGTTTTTTCTTTGAGATTAGTAAAAATATCTAGTTCGCACCCCTGACCCACATAGTACGACGATGGGTTATACTTACCGCAATAGTTGGCCAGGTAGGTTGAATTAGCAACGCATATATCGCTTTTAGCAATAAGCGCGGGTTCCAGTTTTTCACCGTGAAATTTCCAGTAGTCAACCCCAAGCATATAGTCCCGGGAGTAATAAATACTCAATGCCGGGCTCAGAAAATCTTTTAGGTAAAATGACCTGAACATATCATTGTCATTAAATAATATTATATTCCTGAATCCCAGCGCCTGCATCGCATGATGAATAGAACGTGCGAATTTTTTGTTGTTAATTTTGTTTAATGCATTAAACACCGGTCTGTTCTTAATCCAGTTGATAGACTCGGTGAGGCAGTCGGGATACAGGTTCCACAGGTTTTTCTGTACCAGTTCTAACCCATTTTCGGCTCCTTTTATTATGTTGAGCCTCTTTTGCACCCTGGGGTCATTTTTGTTCCTGAGCAGTGTTATCCGGTCAAGGGTACTGTTTACATAGAGCACACGGTTATGCTTGCTGAACTCAACAGCTATATTTTTACAGTTGCTGCCAATCGTAGTATCCCAGGGCTGCTGGCCTACTATCACAATATCCCTGTTATGCAGCGTAACTTCAGACGGCAATTTTTCGTTCATTTTGTTGTTGGTCAAGGCGTAATGAAACTGTAATGATTGCCGCCATAAGATAAAAATACACGTTTGACGGATATTGCACTAATGCCTCCTGTGGGTAGTTACCAAAATTAAGGGCAAAAACCACCAGTATCCCCGCGAGGCAATAGGCACGAAGCTCGGGGTCTTTAATTATAAAATAATTATTAATGCCTGTTTTCATTATGGTAAACATCAGCAGGCAAAAAAGGAACAGGCCGATCCAGCCAAGCTCTACTGCCACCCTCACGTACCCGCTGTCAGGCGGGAAATTGGCGAGGTAGGAATAAGGGGCGAAACGCTTGCCCCACTCACCGGTTGCACCCAGGCCACCACCCAGGGGGTGGGAGAGTATATAGGGTTGTATGCGCTTCTGGTTCATCTTCCGCAGGTTAAAAGACGGATCGTCAGAAGGTTTGAAAGCAGATTGGAAGCGGTAAAGTGTCTGGTTACCGGTAGGGATAAAAATAACCACCACCCCCAGGCCAGCGGCAACAGCAGCAATAAGCAGTACCTGTTTTTTATATTTAAGTACGCCTAGCAGCACCATGGCGCCGGGTATCAGCACATAGGCGCCACGCGTACCTGAATACAGCATTACCAGCAGAAAGAAAACGACAAGCAACCCCAGCGTTACTTTCTTAGCCATAGACCTGGTGCCTGATATAAGGGCTATACAGAGCAGGCTGGCAGTAACCATATTATAGGAAAAAGCAACGGGATCAGAAAATATAGAAAACTTACGCCATACCCCGCCAATAAACAGCAACAGCTCAATGCCGGGATCGGAATGCAGGTACGCATTTTCAAATGGGAAAAAGCCTATATGTTCTTGTTTAAAAGCGTACAGTGCGGCAAAAAATGCCAGCCCTATCCACAGCTTGAAAATAAAACGTATGTATTCCTTAGTATTTATGTAGTAGACAAATATGAAATACATGAACATTACAATCGCCACAGTCCGTACCGTATATACCCAGGCCAGCCGTGACTCAGCTGTGGGGTTGGCTATCTGGAAGAAATTGTACCCAATCCATATCAGCATCATGGTTGATATTGGGCCTTTAAACTGTTTCCAGTTCTTATTTTTTTTCTGGCTTATAAACAGGCTGAGTATAAATAAGGCCTCCATCCCATCCATCAAGGTGCCTAACGGGAATTTGACACCCAGTTTCAAAAACCACATAATAAGGTAAGCCAGCGAAAGGTAAACGATAAGCCCGAAGCGGGGATAAGCAACTATACAATAAACGGTGGGTAAGGCTACAAGCCCCCCTATAGTAATAACGCCCGCCACCATACCGAACTGCGCCGTAATAAACGCAAGGCAGCAACCGAAAAGCAACAGCAGGATAAAGCCAAGAGGATTGTTGAGCTTGTTGATAAGAAAAATCCTTTTCAGGTTATCGGTCAATGATTCCTTTCGCTCCGCTATAGGTATGATGAGATCCTTTTGCATTAAAGAAAGAGCAGCTTTATGAAAAAGAAAAATGTTGTGGCAAATGCGAAACCAATAGCTATATATCGGGTTACCTTTTCAGTTAACCTTTTCCTGTAAGCCTCCCTGTCAGCGTATTTGTCCGTTGGTTGTATCTTCATAGCTCTTTCTTTATCTCATCTATGCCCTGGCCGTGATAGTGCGTTGTAGCTACCGATATCGAATTGGCCTTCCGTATCTTCATTAAAGACAGTACCTGGTAAAATATAAACATAGGTATGCCAATCAAAGACTGGTAAACAGCCTTGCCGGGTTTAGCATGAACAAGCGCCAATACAAAGCCGATGACAAAGCAGGCGAATGCCCCCGCCCACACCAATGCCGCGGTAAGACTGATGAACAGGTTAGCTATCATAAACACCACCGACAGCAAGAGGAAAATGAACAGAGGTGGCCGCAATAATATGATGCCGAACAGCAGGCGGTTCCAGTCAAGTTTTATTATGCCGTTACCTGCCATTATAAAGCCAAATTTAAAATACCTGAACCAGGTATTGATCCATCTTGCGCGTTGCTTTACCAACTGGTCAGTACCTGAGGTTTTCTCGTCGTATACGATAGCATCTGGTGTGAAGGCAATGCGGTGACCGCGGTTTACAATCTCTTTTTGTAATACTTTGTCAAAACCTGCTCCTGTTACTTCCAGCTTTTCCAGGCAGTCTTTATAAAGCGTAGTGGTAAAAGCCATACCAGAACCCGCCAGGGTTGCCGAAGAACCCAGCCCGAATAATGCTTCGCCATCATAAAAATGATAATACATATCCCTCGCCGCATCAAGGCAGGCTACTGTCGTTTCAAGGTTTTTGGCCTTTCTAAGACCCTGTACCGCTATGTAGCCATGGTCAAAAGGAATATTAAGCTCATTGAGGTAGTCGGCGTCTACAAGGTTATCACTATCAATGATGGTCAATCTTTCGTGTGCCCTTACGAACCTGTTAATGGCATAAAAGTGAGATTTGGTGTTACCGCCAAGCGTCTGTTCAGGCCGCAGAATTATTATGCGCGCATCGTCAAATTTCAGGTTGCTGACATCGCACTTATCAGCAACTATATATACAATGTAGTTACTGTAATTCAGTTTCAGTATGGAGTCAACGACAGCCTTTAATGTGTTGGTCTGTTCGTAGGCCGTAACAATAATAGCGTAGTCAGCTTCTGATTTATTGTTTTGCGCCGTTAGCTTCTTCTTGCCCAATAGCCTATATAGTATGTATAATGCCAACGGCAACACCAGGTTGTAACCTATAAGTACCTGTAACGCGTACCATATACTATTTATCGCTGTATGGTTCATGTGTACTAACGTTTTTTCTCAAACCACTTTTTCTTGGTTTTGCTTTGGCCTGTATTATTATCTGCTTTGTTCAATACCCAGCCTACAAACTTATCACCGAGTGTTTTAAGATAGGCAAGGTACGGCTTTTCGGCAGCAGATATTGATTTGTTACATTCAAATACGGCTACTACTTTATCTGCCATATTGATCCATTCTTTTGACTGGTTAAGTGTATTAAGCCCTGAAGATTCTATGATGATAATATCAAATGAGCGTTTGAGTTCATTTATTTTTGATAAAATTACATCTTCAGCCGCTATTTCGAAAAGTGAAATATCGAGGCCACGGTTACCCAACACTGTTACATCATTGTCATAGTTACGGTGGGGCTGGTAGAGTTTATCCGTAAAGTAATCTTCCAAATATTCATCAGCGCCGGTCATGGCTGTAATGGCCGGATTATTGAAATTCCCATCAATGAGCAATACCCGTTTATTCACCATTATAAAAGCGTTAGCCAGGCTCATAGCAACAAACGATTTTCCCTCATTATTGTTAAGGCTGGTCACCACGAGCGTATGCGCGCCCTGCATCATATCTGCAGTCTCAAATCTGAGTGACCTCAGGTAATTTTTAAAATCCCTGTTTTCTGTGTCGGCATTGTCATATTCCCAAAGTTTGTTCAGGTTAAGCAATGCCGTATTCCTGATAAAGGGCAGCAGGCCCAAAACGGTAAAGTTGGTTTTGTTCGCCAGTTCCCCTGCATACTGTATAGAATCATCAATATAAAATAATACAAATAAGATGAGGATGCAGAAGACGAAACTTCCGACGCCGCTTATGGCTACCAGCAGCATTTTTTTAGACGGCAGGGGTGGGTTTGGCATTGCCATCTCTATCTGCTTCAGCTGTACTGATGAGTTATACGCGAGGTTGGTTTGGTTATACTTCTTTAATATTTCTATGTATTCCTGGCTCGCCACGTTTATATTGCCTTCGTATGATTGTATCACCGCCTCGTAGGGCACCAGTGAGTTGAGGCGCTTGTTGAGGTTATTGTATTCGTCCTGTAAAGATTTTACACTGCTGCGGGCAAGGTCCCTGTTTATTTCCAGGTTCATCTTTTGATTCAGGAGGTTCTGTTTGGCTTCCATCGGGTTCAATGGTGTCCTGTCATCAGCTCTGTTTACCTCTTTTTCAAGTAGCTTTTTTACCGAGTCTATTTTAATTTTATAAGTAGTGTCAAACTTGTTTTTAATATAATCGTTATATAGGCTGGTAATTTGTTCTTTGTAATAAGTGATATTTTTATTCATTATCATCTGAGCGGTATCAGTAAACTGCCTTCCATTGGTATTGAATTTCTTATTTATATTAGTGAGAGCCCCTTCATTTGCTTCTATCTCCTTTTTTACCTGTTGTATTCTTCCTTCAAGATCGGCTATCTGGGTATATAAAGTTTTAGCATATTCACCAAGGTTGAGTACTTTGTTTTTAATCTTAAAGTCTTTCAGCCCACCCATCTGGTCATTCAGGGTGTCCTTTTTCTGTTGCAGCATGGTGTCCAGGAACTGTATTGCCTTGAACTGATTGTCTTTGGTGAGCGAGGTGTAATAGGTAATAAACTCATAACACAGCGTATTTACCACAAACGCTGAAAGTTTTGGTGAATCCGATTCAAACTCCACATTAATAAAATCAGTATTTTCTATCCGGTAAATGCGCATTTTTTTAGCCAGCGCGTCATAATCATAGCCCATTGATTTCAACACCTGGTTCAGCCCTTTTTCGTCCTGGTTCCAGAGCGATAGTGGTGCCCGGGTACGGTATCGTTCACTAAACACCTCATAGGCGTGCTGCCGAGCGTCGGGATTGAGTTCATCAAAAAGTTTACTCGTTTTTTTAAAAGGTACTTTATTGGTGAGGTCGTGTATTATCAACTGGTATGACACCTGTTCATAGACCCGCTTCATCTGCATTATTTGTATCAGGTTAGCGAACTGCTGGCTCACCTTAGTGTCCTGCAGCAGGCTGTTATCCAGCATCATGGTTTGTGACCCCTCAACCAGCCCGGCTGAAAGACTGCCTTTGGACTCATAAACATTGGGCAGCTTCCTGGTAAGCACAAAGGCTATCGCCATTACCAGTACAGGTACGGCGATAAGGGTGAACTTATGCTTTTTAAGAAGATTTAAAAACTTTACTGCCTCCATTATTTAATATTTTCCAGTTTTTGCCCTATTAGTTCTTCCAGGCTGCTTTTAGCCCTTAACAATTTACCCTCTGCGTCTATTTTATTTTGCATGGACAATAAAGTAAGTATTATAGATTTACTATAATTGTCATACGTTTCCTCGCCTTTTTCAAATTTGTATTTCAGCTGTTTTTGCGCAGCCTCCGCATCTTCTGATGATTTTGTGCGCAGGTTGAGCAGTGTAAGCAGCTCTATGAACAGAAAATACCGCTCTTTTACCGCGTCTTCAATATTCAGATTATACTCGTCAAAGTCGTTTTTTGCTATCTCCAGTTGCTTTTTTGCTACGCGCACTCCGGGTGCTTTTTCTAATATCTGCCCTACATTTACATATATACCAGTTTGGTAGCCCTGTAGTACAGTAGGGTTGGCAGTTGTGGCAAGCGTTGCGGGGTTGTATACATACGATAAAGTAAGGGCATCAAACCAGGCCAGTTTCGATTTTTGCACATCATAGCGGGCCACATCTATCATGTTGGCGTAACGCTTCATTTTCGGGTAGTTCTTTTTTGCCGTATCTATTAACTTATCAAGCATCAGATAAGAAACAGAGGGCATCATTGACTCCTGGCTTTTTACCCGCACAGCTACTACAAACAAAAGAAAGAGAAAGGTTAACCTTACTTTATTCATAAAATATTAATATTTCATGCAACGACAGAACCACCAAGTATTCCGATAATTGTTATATCGAAATGTCTTAGAGCAGAACTTTTATCAAAAATCGACGCTGCAATTGTAATAAAGCTCAAATCTATGAAATTAGCACTAATTTTACCAGTCTTTTTATCGCTGCCTACTAAATATACACAATTTAATTCACACTACATTTATGTCATTAGCCGGGCTGATAAAGGGCAACCCAGCCATTAAAAAACTGGTACACAGATTACTGATTCCTAAGGGCGAGGCAAGGCCGCGTCTTTGGGTGAAGCTGATCCTCAACAGGTTTTTCCACCACCGTGGAAAAGGTTCTGCCATACGCCGCTATACGAGGGTTGACGTGCTGCCATTTAATAAATTTGAGCTGGGCGACAGATCGACCATTGAAGATTTCAGTACAATCAATAATGGGGTGGGGGACGTTATCATCGGCAACAATACCCTGATAGGCATGGGTAATGTTATTATAGGCCCCGTGAATATAGGGAACGATGTCATCTTCGCTCAGAATATAGTGGCCAGCGGCCTCAACCATGAATACCGTGATATATCAATGCCCGTACACCGCCAAAATGTAACCGTTGGGCAAATAACCGTTGAAGATGAATGCTGGATAGCTGCCAATGTTGTTATTACCGCGGGCGTAACCATAGGCAGGCATTGCGTAATAGCGGCCGGCGCTGTGGTCACAAAAGATATTCCGCCATACACAGTGGCCGCAGGCAACCCGGCAAAACCTATAAAGCGCTACGACCATGACCTGAAAGATTGGGTCAGGGTATAAGCAACGTTCAAAAACGAATGAAATAAAAAAAGCACATTCCGAAAAATGTGCTTTTCTCTTTATGTCTAACTACCCTTTTACGGGGTAAAAATCTTTTCGTCAACAGGTTTATTTATTTCAACAGTTTTAAAATTGACGTCGCCCTGTTCCGTGCCCATGGTCATGGGTATTACTATGCCCTGGGGTTGTTTCTTAAAATTGCTGTAGGTAATGTAGGTTTCCCTTTCTTCATCCTGTATTTTCACTTTTACTTCTGTGCGTACCATGTAGTAGTCTTTTGAATCAAAATAACATACGCTTTCGTTGCCATCCTTACCTGTTACTTTTATTTTATAGCAAGGGACTTTATTTATGGTGTCGGTACCCTGCATTACAGTTTTTGCAATCATTGATTGATCAACAAGTTGTGTATTCCTGAAATTCAGCTTGTCCTGCGATGCTTTCAACTGGTCAGCGGGAAGAGCTTCAGGCTTGGTTTGCCCGGCGAAGGGCATATACATCCAGCCCTGGGTGGGGGTAATAATGATATATCCTTTTTGCCCCATAGCTTCAATATCGGTTCTCATGCCCTTATCATTAGCTACAGTCTGCGTCATGTTTATTTCCATACCACCCTGGCTTATGCTGCCGGTGAGCTTTATGGTTTTCACCGCATCCCATTTTTTGGTGCCGCCTACCGCTTCTATATGTTTTTGAATTACCTCGTCAGCCGTTTGCGCTATAGCACTAGCCCCTGCCGTCACCATAATGCCCGCCGCAACCGCAACTTTCAATAATCTCATCTTATAGTTTTGTGCAAAATTAATGGAAACCCTAACCTGTAGCGCACATTTCATGACTTTAGTAAAATATTATGTTTTCGTGCAATTTATTAGCATCTTATAAAAGGCAATAAGCGCCCTTCAAAGAAGAGCGCTTACAACTATACTTACTTTATGAGCAAATATTACTTCCCTATCACCAGCCGCTCACTCCATACCACACCGCCGGTACTGGCGCTGACAAGGTAAATACCCGCAGGCGCAGCAAGCATTACCGGTATATCAGTGTTGGTATCCGCTTTTATTTCCTTTACCACGGCACCCAGCATATTAGTAACCGTTACGTTTACGCTGCCGGTAACAGCCGCCGCCATGCGCACCGTGAAGCCGCCAGTAATTGATGGGTTAGGGGAGACTATCAGCCGTCCTGTCTCCTGGCCATTTAATTGGTCTATGCCGGTGGTGTACTTTACTTTACGGATACGGTAGTTTTCAAAATCACATATGAATAACTCACTGCCGTTCTTATTGCTGCTAATACCTCCCAGGTGCATCATTTTTGCTGCCGTAGCCGGACCTCCATCGCCCGCAAAGCCTGTGGCAGTTCCATCGCCAGCTATCGAAGTGATGATGCCAGCTGCGTTTATTTTGCGTACCCGTCCCACCGGGTTATCAGCGAGGTATATATTTCCAGCAGTATCAGTAGTAATGCCTGTTACGCCAGAGAGTTGAGCGGCAGTAGCCTGGCCACCCTCACCCGATGTACCCACGGTTCCAGTACCTGCAATCGTTGTTATAATACCAGCAGTGCTTATTTTCCTAACCCTGTTATTGCCATTGTCACTGAATATAAGTTCGCCGAGGCTGTTAAAGCATAACGCCTGTGCATAACCGATCTTTGCGGCAGTTGCCTGGCCGCCATCACCGCTGAAACCTGCAATACCTGTACCGGCTATTGTGGTAATGGTGCCTGCCGCATCTACTTTTCTAATCTTGTAGTTGTCACCATCTCCAAAATGAACATTACCCAAAGTATCGGTCGCCAATCCTGCCATTGCACTTGATAAAGCTGCTGCAGTTGCCTGGCCGCCATCTCCGCTCGAACCTGCAACCCCAATTCCTGCAAAGGTGCTGATTATTCCCCCGGCATTTATCTTCCTGATTCTGTAGCTGGCAAATTCATTGATATAAATATTCCCAAGTTTATCTATTGCAACATCAGCCGGAACACGCATTGTAGCCGCTGAAGCAGGGCCGCCATCACCGCCATACTTTACTGAGTCTGTGCCAGCAATAGTTGTAATAATGTCGGCATGGTTTATTTTTCGGATTCTTGATTGGCCATCGGAAAAAATCAATTCTCCGTTATTGTCAATCAGTACTGACATGGGCTGAGAAATATTTGCATTGGTGGCTGGTATATTATCCCCATTAAATGGAAAGCCAATACTATTTCCCGCGATGGTAGAAATATTCTGGCAATGACACTGTATTGAACTAAATGAGACTATAAATAAAATGAGAAGTGTTTTCATTTTTTAAGTTATTTTATGATTAATAGAGATTTATTACTACGTCTTGCATAGGTATATTTGTGGGAAACGCCCATGACCCACCCGCACCGCACCATGGCGGAAGTCCAGGGCCCCATGTTGATGCCCCACCTCCTGCACAATTAACAATTGTTGTATTACTTAGCACACCGCTCGAGTTAAAACACCCGGCGGAAGTACAGTCGCTCTGAATAACTGCATCGGTCCACTTCCAAGTTGTGGTGGTAGCTAATGCGACTGGAAAAGTCATTGAGGCGTAACCAGGCCCTATTGTAGCAACATCATTAGGATTAGCCCTTCCATAAGAACCGCCCGGGGGAATAGTTATTGCATTAGACATAATTGAACACCCGGCGGTATTGCCAGATGTAAATTCCGTCGCATACAATGTAACGTGGTAAGTACAAACGCCCGTGGTGTTCCAAATAACAATCTGGCCGGTCTGTCCCATAGATTTATTGCTGATGCAGAGCAATAATACAAAAAATAGCATGTTTTTCATAAGTTATTCTTTTTTAAAGATGAATAATGTGAGGAAAATCAAATTTAAAAAGAAAAGTTAAGATTGAATAATTATTTTTTCTATTTTTTTTTTGTTATTTGAGTAAATTTATTGTGGTTTATATCTAGTACGATTTTTGAAGCCGTTAAACTTACGCTGTTAGCAGGCATTCCTTCTTTGCCTGTTGTTCGCAAGTAATATTCCCTTTCAACCAGTTGGCCAATAAACAAAAAGCCCGCCCTTCATTGGAAAGGCGGGCTATAAAAAAAGCGGTAAATGTTATTTGTTGAAAAACTTATGGGTAGCGTTAATGGTTTTTTCAAGATCCTCTGCGCTTATCGCATCGCTTATAAACCAGCTCTCGTAGGCCGAGGGGGGCAGGTAAATGCCTTCATTGAGCATAAAATGAAAGTATTCACTGAACAGATTATTGTTGGCCGATACAGCGTCAGTGAAATTGGTAACAGGCTTTTCGCTGAAATGAACGCTGATCATGGACCCGGCCATGTTAATGGTATATGGTACGCCGGCTGAGCGCAATACATTATCAAGGCCATCGCGAAGGGTGGTAGTGGTTGCCCGCAACCGATCGTATATTGCCGGATTATCTTTTAATGTTTTGAGTGTGGTATAGCCTGAAATCATGGCAATGGGGTTGCCACTCAGGGTACCAGCCTGGTACACATTGCCCAAGGGAGCTATTTGTTCCATTATCTCCCTTCGGCCACCAAAAGCGCCGACAGGCATACCGCCACCTATTACTTTTCCGTAGGTGACAAGGTCAGCGTAGACACCTGTCAGCTCCTGCGCGCCGCCGGCCGCCAGCCTGAAACCGGTCATTACTTCATCAAAAATAAGCACAATGCCTTCGGCATCACAAATTGCGCGAAGGCCTTCAAGATAGCCGGGAGCGGGTGGTATACAGCCCATGTTGCCAGCTACGGGCTCTATTATTATTGCCGCTATTTCATCTTTATTCGCCGCTACCAGTTGCTCTACGGCTTCAACGTCATTAAACGGGGCGGTAAGCGTATCCATTGATACCCCTGCTGTAATGCCGGGTATTGTTTGTATATTAAATGTGGCTACGCCGCTGCCTGCTTTTACCAGGAAAGCGTCCGCATGTCCGTGGTAACAGCCTTCAAATTTAATGAATTTATTTTTTCCGGTATATCCGCGGGCCAGGCGCAGGGCACTCATACATGCCTCGGTGCCGCTGCTCACCATGCGTACCAGGTCTATGTTGGGCACCATGCTTTTTATAAGCTCTGCCATTTCAATTTCCAGCTCTGTTGGTGCACCGAATGAGGTTGCATATTGTACTTTGTCTTGTATCGCTTTTACAACAGGCCCATAAGCATGGCCTAAAATCATTGGCCCCCATGAGTTAATATAGTCAATATATTCGTTTCCATCCGCATCGTACATATAAGCTCCTTTTGCCGTTTGCATAAACACAGGTGTGCCTCCCACGCTTTTAAATGCCCTTACCGGGGAGTTAACACCACCGGGTATGCTTAACTGTGCCCGTTTAAATAGTTCCGTACTTTTATTTCTGTCTTTACTCATGAAGGTATGGCTGTAATTGAGACTGCAATTTACGATATGTAACGCGGAAAATGAGGGAACCGCCCGTTTAAAATTGGGGTGAAGGTCTATTGTTGTGCTCTAAAACAAGCAATCCACCCCCTCGGGTGGATTTGCTATACAGAATGGTTAATAATTTATTATAATGTAGGATAATCGGTGTATCCTTTCGCATCTGCGGTATAAAAGGTGCTTTGGTCAGGCGGGGTAAGCCCGGCCCCGGTTGCTATACGTTTCACCAGGTCAGGGTTTGATACGTACATGCTGCCGAATGAAACCAGGTCGCACTTACCACCAGCTATGTCGCCAGCGGCCCGTTCACCGGTATAGCCACCGTTAAGTATAATAACTCCGCCGAAAGCATTCTTCATTTCAGCTATGAATTCCGGCTTCATCGTAAACGTGAGGAAGTGTACATAAGTAAGACCTGTATTTTTCAAAGCTGCCGCCAGCGTGAGATATTGCGCCGCTTCATGCTCATCAGGCGTTATGTCATTAAATGGATTGAAAGGAGAGAGGCGGATGCCTGTTTTCTCTTCACCAATGGCACCCGCGACTGCTTCGGCAAGCTCCACTACAAAACGGTTGCGGTTTTCTGCATTTCCGCCATATTTATCGCTCCTGTGATTGGTTGAAGGGCTTAAAAATTGCATAGGTAAGTAACCATTGGCAGCGTGAAGTTCCACGCCATCAAACCCTGCCGCTACCGCCAGCCTGGCGCTGTTTACATATTCTTCTATGAGACTTTTTATATCTGCTTCCGCTATTTCTTTTGGGGCGCTTATTGGCTGCATTCCCTGCGTATCCGTCCACATATCGCCTTTGGCAGTAATTGCCGACGGAGCCACGAGGTGTGCGCCCTCAGGCAGGTTAGCGTTGTGGCCAATGCGCCCGCTGTGCATGAGTTGAATAAATATTTTACCGCCTTTATTATGTACGGCATCTGTTGTCGCTTTCCAGCCATCAGCCTGTTCCTGATTGTATAAGCCTGGTATGCGTGCATATCCCAGGCCATTGGGGCTTGGAGATACGCCTTCGGTAATTATCAACCCCGCTTCAGCCCGCTGGCCATAGTAGGTTGCCATTAGTTCGTTAGGCTGGTTGCCAATTGCACGGCACCTGGTCATAGGCGCCATCACTATCCTGTTCTTTAACTGAAGATTGCCCAGCATGTATGGGCTAAGTAAATTTGTAATTTCCTGGGTCATGGTATGAATTTATGATTTATAAGCAATATTAGTCTTCATCAGCTTCCCTTAAGTCCTGTTATTTCAAAGAGCCTATAGATAAAAGTAATATTTTCACAAACGGTTTTAAGCAAAAGGCGTTATTGGGGCTATGTTTGAATATTATTTATCGCAATTTAGAAGTGCCAACGCTGTACACAAGTTAATTGATGTTAATAGCCAATGCCCCCAGCCATTACTTGTTATTAATGTAGTATACTTTTAATAATATTTAATTTGCTGATTTTCATTTTTTATTGAACAATATTTTTGTCAAATAAAGCTATTGGAGTGGTATATTAGCACTTTTTGGGCAAACTTTTTACACACAGTAAGTTGATAAGTGCCAACTTTTATTATTTTTGTCGCAATTGTCTAATTATTTATCATGAACTATCGTAAGGTCAATAACATTGCCGGCTGGTTTACCGGGGCAATAGCTCTTTTTGTGTATTTAAGTACTATGGAGCGAACCGTCAGCTTTTGGGATTGCGGCGAGTTTCTTTCGTGCGCCTACAAGCTGGAAGTTGGTCACTCACCGGGCGCGCCTTTCTTTATGCTTATCCAAAGGTTGTTCGCTATTTTCTCCGGCGGCCAAGCTACCACGGGCGGCGACTCCTTGAACGCTGTAATTGCCATTAATTCCCTTTCCGCTGTTACCAGTGCATTGACCATACTGTTTTTGTTTTGGACCATTACCCATTTCGCCAAAAGATTAACTGCCGGGCGTAATGGAGAACCAGACAGCATGCAAACCGCTTTGATTATAGGTGCGGGCCTTGTCGGTGGTCTTGCTTACACTTTCTCTGATACGTTTTGGTTTTCGGCTGTTGAGGCTGAGGTATATGCCACATCATCATTCTTTACCGCTATCACTTTCTGGGCTGTATTGAAATGGGAAGACGTTGCCGAAAACAAGCACGCTGACAGGTGGCTGATACTCATTTCCTACTTGTTGGGTATTTCGGTATGCGTCCATTTGCTTAACTTATTGACCATACCGGCAGTAGCTATGGTGTATTATTTCCGCCGCTACACACCCACCATTAAGGGAACAGTCTTCGCTTTTCTAATTGGTTGCGTGGTGCTTGCGTTTGTTCAGTTTGGTGTAATTCAATATATACCAAGGCTTGCATCAAAGTTTGATGTGCTGTTTACTAACAATTTTGGGGCTTCATTTGACATTGGTGCGCTTGTCTTCCTTGCTTTGCTCACTGGTCTGCTGGTGTTCCTGTTGCAATATGCGAAAAAGAAGCTCAATGTTACGCTGCATACGGCAGTACTTTGTGTCATATTTATTATTATAGGTTATTCAAGTTACATTACGGCTATCATCCGGTCACGTGCTGATGTGCCAATTGATATGACCAACCCTGATAACCCTATTAGTTTCCTTGACTATGTAAACCGTGAGCAGTTTGGCCAGCAGCCTATTTTCTTTGGGCCTTATTTTACCAGCAGGTATGATGAGCTGGATACATCAGGCAAGCTATACACGCAGGAAAAAGTGAATGGAAAAGATCATTATACCATTGTAGGTAATAAAAGGGTGCCTATTTACAGTGGCGACCAACGTCACTTTTTTCCCCGCATATGGGATCAGGAGGGCAACCACGTTAATTTTTATAAAAACATGCTTAACCTGGCCGATGGCGAGGAGCCAACGGCGGCGCATAACTTCAAATATTTCTTCCAGTACCAGATGAACTGGATGTGGTGGCGTTTCTTTATGTGGAACTTTGCCGGCAGGCAGAATGACATAGAGGGTCAGCTGGATCCTCAGAGAGGCAACTGGATATCAGGTATCGGGTTTATAGACAATAACCTGCGTGGGCTGGGAGATACTGAAGCAATGGGTGAGGGCTATACCCGGAATGACGCGCACAACAAATTATACCTGCTGCCTCTTGCTTTAGGTGTTATGGGTTTTGTATTTCAGTTTAACCGCAGCAGGCGCGACGGGGTGGTTATCCTCACTTTATTCTTCTTTACGGGTGCTGCAATTGGTATATTCCTTAACATGCCACCACTGCAGCCACGTGAGCGGGACTACGCCTTTGCGGGCTGTACGTATACCTTCGCTATCTGGATAGGGCTTGGGGTACTCATGCTCAATGAGTGGTTCCAGAAAGCGGTGAAGGGCAGTGCAGGCGTATATATGGCTACCGGGCTTTCTTTGTTGGCGGTACCTGTATTTATGGCCAAGGTGGAGTGGGCTGACCACGACAGGTCTAAAAAGACACTTGCACATGACGTAGCACTTAATACGCTGTCTGCCTGTGCTAAGGATGCTGTGTTGTTTACCTTTGGAGATAACCAGACCTATCCGCTCTGGTACATTCAGGAAATTGAGGGTTTCAGAAAAGACGTACGTATCATTAATACAAGTCTGCTGGGTATAGACTGGTATGTAAACCAGCTGAACTATAAGACCAATATGGCAGATGCAGTGCCAATGATGTGGACCAAGGAGAATTATATGGGTGAAAAGGGTAACATTATTCCGTACCATAAAAACCCGCAGATTCCTGACAACCAGTTTATCAATCTCATTGATGTTTGTAAGTTTATGAACAGCAGTGATCCTTCAGCTAAAGTTGCTTTCAGCCAGGGTGAATATAACTACATGCCTACCAAAAACTTCTATGTGCCCACTATGAGCAAGGAAGATCTGGTGAAAAACGGATTGGCTTCTGCGGCTGATACTTCGGTTATTATTAATGAAATGAAGTTCGTGTATCCAAAAGAAGCGGCTTATAAGAGTGATATGGCAGTGCTTAACATTATTGCTGCAGTAGCGAGAGATGGCTGGAAACGCCCGTTATATTTCGATGCCGGACTGAGGCAGGGAGACTATGGTGGTACCGGCGACTTCCTCAGGCTTGAGGGAACAGTATATCGCTTGCTACCTTATAAGTTTGTTGACTCTATAAAGAACGCACAGCAGATACTTGGTACCGTAAATACTGAAAAAAGCTATGACCTGTATATGAATTTCAAATGGGGTGGCGCTGACCGTGACGATGTGTATTTTGATGAGCCTAACCGTCGTGAGTTCGTTACTTACCGCATGGACGCGGCTACCATAGCCAACGCGCTCTCCCATGAAGGCAAAAAAGACAAAGCAATAAAACTGCTGGATAACACTATGAGAGGGATATCAGAGCATTCTTACTACTATGACTACAGTACTTATTTCATAGCGGCCGCTTATTATAAAGCGGGTGCCATAGCTAAAGGCCAGAACCTGAGTAAGAAAATAATAAAGAACTCTACTGATGACCTTAACTGGATAGCAGCAATGGGGGACAATAAGGCGTCTTTAAGCTCTGATATTAATCAGCAGTTCCAGGTAATACAGTCTCTGGCCCAGGCCGCTTACTACTCGGGTGATAGTGTATATGCGAAAAACATTATAGAAAAGCTGAGGATAATTGAACCGTCGTTCAAAGAGATTTTGAACCAGCGCGGAAAGCCACAGGCTGAGGAAGAATAATTTGTGAAATAAACTAAAAGTATAAAGGTGGTCTTGCTGAAAGATCACCTTTATATTTTCTGGATACATACAAAACAACCACTACCATAGTATTTTTACATTTTAAACGCGGGGTATGGAAGGGATAGTTAAAAAGTCAGATTATTTTATTTTCTGGGGTACCTGTGCGTTTTATGTATTTTTTTTCCTGTTGCTTGTTTCCGCGTATACTCCGTTTAAAATTATCAGAGGCAGGTTTGCCACCCGTGGATTCATAAGCACATTTTTTCAGGTTAGGTATAATGTATATGTAAGGGAGACAAAAGAGCCGGTTTATAATTTGTATACGTTGCACAATGGTATACCTGAAAAATATGATTTGCGGCCCTTTGTACCGAAGTTTAACTATGGCTTGAAACGGGACTACAAGCCTGTAGCGCAGGAAATAGCCATGTTATTTGAGGATACTACTGCCATTGCCAATGCCCGCAAATACCAGCTGGCTATACCGGCCGGAAGCGATATCTCAGCCTGTATAAAAGCTGACAGCCTTCAGTTTAATTACTTTTCAAATAAAAACATAGTGTTGCTACACGGCCGCTACCTTATTACTATGGAGCAGCCCCTAAGCTGGGAACAGGCAAGTGGTGGAACTGCCAAAACGAAAAATATAACCGTATTGCCCGTAAATATATCAAGAAAAAAATGAGGCATTTTTTAGCGTATCTGAAGTGCAGGAGCATTCATACTCCTAAATTAGCTATTGTTCGGCTGCTGCTGGCAGTGGGCATGCTGCTGACTATCTTAAACAACGACTTCAGCATAATAGCTAATCACGAATACACCCGCCTGCCGGAATATACCATAAGGCATGCACCCCAAAGATACCGGCCGTTTCAGAGCATTGACCTGTTTATGATGATGGACCCCGGAACGGCCCGCATTATAGTTACTGTAATCTTGTTCGCTGTGATGACCGGCCTGCTGCCACGGCTAACAGCAATATTGCACGCATGGGCAAGCTTTAGTATTTACAATTATTTTATTATACAAAACGGGGGAGATCACCTTACTTTTGCCCTCTCGCTGTTGTTACTGCCAATATGCCTTACGGACCGCAGACTGAACCAATGGCAATGGAAGGAATACGATTCATCTGCCGGAAATATAGTGTCTAATATCGCTACAGTTGCAATCTGGCTACAGGCATCCTGGATGTATTTTGACGCGTTCATTTCCAAGATACAGACAAAGCAGTGGCTGAATGGTACCGCTGTTTTTTATTACACCTCGCACTACAAACTTGGTGCTCCGGATTGGCTAAAGCAAATCAATGAATTAATTACGAAAACCCAGTTGGTAAGAGTGGTGTCCTGGGGTGCATTACTGCTTGAATTTGTATTGGCCTTATGTATTTTTTTTCCTTCACGCGTCAAAATAAAATTTCTGCTTCCTGCATTACTGTTTCACTTCCTTATTATAATCAATTTCGGGCTTATCACTTTCTTTATTGCGATAACCGCGTTACTTATACTTTATCTTGATGATGAAGACGTAATAGCGAAAAAGTTGATAAAACCCACTCCAACCAGCCCCGGTGGCAGTTGATTTTAGTGCTATTTAGGTACATAAAGCACAAATTTTTCATCGAAAGAAGGCTCGGGAAATATAGTATTAAGGCTCCATGCCTGCACAATGCTCTGGAGGCCTGACTGCTCAATTTCCTCATCAAGGTTACCGCCTTTCAGGCATATGAGTCCATTACCCAGCTCTTCACTTTTTTTGCCTCTGCGCAAAGACGGGGATACCCAGCGCCATAAATCTCCGAGTGGCGCTACTGCCCGCGATACAGCAAAGTCGAATCGGCGCCCTTTTATCTCCTCCACACGGCCATGTACGGCAAGTACGTTTTTCAGCCCAATAGCGGTAGCCACTTCTTCCACCACCTTTATTTTTTTTCCATTACCATCGGCTAGAAGGAAATTGACCTGTGGAAACATGATGGCCAGCGGTATGCCGGGAAAGCCGCCGCCAGTGCCAATATCAATCACTTCAGCACCATCATTGAAGTTGCAGAGCACGGCGATAGCCATTGAATGCAGCACATGTTTTTCGTAAAGGGCGCTTATGTCTTTACGTGATATTACATTTATCTTTTCATTCCACTCTGTGTATAGTGCTTCCAGCTGCTGCAGCTGTGCCAGTTGGGTATCAGTAAATTCAGTGAAGTATTTTAAAATTATTTCCAATGTTGTTTGTTTTTCAGCGCTATGTAGGGAAAGAATGCAAAGTTAAATACCATCCACCCTATATCAAACAAAGGCATTAAATAAAATATGTCGTTTACTTTTAGTTTACGTGCCGTTACTGACCATAGCCACCAGTATATAATACAGCGCGCAGCCATCAGCGCCAGCGTCCACTGCCAGTAACCGGTGAATAGCAACACCGCGCTGTATAGCCACACCGCGGCCAGGGTATAGCCATAAGAACCGAGGAGGTACTGTATGCCGGGCTTGTAGCTTTTGCCATCAGAAAGGTGGCGTTGTTTTTGTTTCATCCACCCCTTTAGTGAGGTTTGGGCGGAAGTATGGGTGAATGCACCTGCATTGGCCACAACAGCATAGTTGGCCGGTGTGCCGCAGACCTTTACCAGCAGATCGTCATCGCCTGAAGGAGATAGGTTCCATACGGCCGACTGCTCAGCCAGCTGCATTACGGTTTTGGTACAGGCCATGTTTCTGCCAACAGCCATATAGGGTAGTCCTGCTTTCGCATAGCTGAAAAGCTGCAAAAAAGTATGTATAGTCTCCCACCGGTTGAATGCATTAAGCAAACCGGGCGCTTTAAAGTACCCTCCATATCCTGCCACAATCTGTTTTCCTTCCGCCAGTGGAGCAGCCATTTCGCGCAGCCAGTTTTTCCCTGAAGGCAGGCAGTCAGCATCAGTAAGGAGCAGCCACTCATGCGCCGCTGCGGCAACCCCAGTCTTAAGGGCAAATTTTTTTCCCTTTAAAGTGTGCGGAGTGCCAGCAGGAATATTGATTAGCCTGAGATGAGCATACCGTTGTTGCAAACCCAAAGTAACCTGTGCTGTATCGTCTGTTGAGGCGTCATTAATAACCAGTACCTCAAACAACGGCTGCCCTGTATTGGTGAAATAATTTTGCTCCAGTATCAGGGGCAGGTTAGCAATGAGATTTTGCGCTTCGTTTTTTGCGCAAATTATGATACTTGCAGGTTGCCTCGCATTTGTTTCACGGGCTGGTTTATCCGTATCCAGAAATAGTATTCTGCTATAAAAATACAATGCATAGCACAACTGCATGACCAGCCACACCACGAAAGCCCAGAAAACTATTGCCGTTACAATATTCAAATTACAGGGTGCTGAATAGCGCTCGCTTATTTATTTACATGAAACCTTAATACATGTACCCCGCCGCTGTACTTTACAGTGAGCAGATAAACGCCCGTGGCTAAGGAAGGGTCAAGGTTTATTTGTGTATCAAGTTTGTTCGCTGTTGTGGTCACCTGCTGAGCGAATATTTGCCTGCCCAACAGATCGGTTACCGTTATCTCAGCCTTAGTTGCATTGCTACCGCTTATAGTTCCTCTTACGTAGAAGGAGCCGCTGTTCGGGTTGGGTGAAAGATGCACAGATGCGTGCATTGCATTCACTTCGTCAACTGCGAGCCTCCCGATACTCAGAAACATCACCTCGCTGGTGTCATACTCAGGCACCACGCATGGCGCGTCACTTTGCATTACGCAATACAGGCTGTCATCCCAGTACACTTCCTGGAAGTAAGATGAATTGGTAGCCCCGGGAATGGGAACGCCGGCACGGTACCACTGGAAAGTAGGGTGGGCACCGCCATAGGTTACCTCACTGAACAGGGTGATAATGTCGCCGTAATGTGCTACAGTATCATTTGGCGAGGCGTCTAAAGTAATAAGGGGCGGGTAGCTAACATTGACAATCATTGTTCGTGACCGCCTTACAGTATCAGGAAACGCACATACTGCGTTGCTAACCATAACCGCTGTAACAATATCACCTACATTTGGAATATAAGAAAAAGTTGGTCCTGAAGATCTGAAGGTACCGAACACATACCACATAAAAATTGGAGACAACCCTCCATTTACAGGGTTGGCCGTGAGTGTAACTACTTGGCCGGCACAAACAGTATCGCCTGTTGTGGTTATATCTACCCTTGGCACTACAACCGGCCGTACTACCATCTGTAAGGTATCTGACACAGCTATGATGAACCCGCCGGCGGCGGTATCTTTCATAGTGCAGCTGATACGGTCTCCGTTGTGCACCGAATCAGTAAAATAGGTGGGCTGGTTGAAACCTACAGGAGTTCCGTTGACACGCCACTGGTATACGGCACCGAAGTGCCCTGTATATTCATGCGTGGTATAGGTGACATCGGAATAGCCGCATACAGTATCGCCCGGGCTGGCTGTTATGTGCATGGTGTCAATATCAAAAACCACCCTAATCCTGTGCCCGAAGTTTGTCAGATAGCCTTTATCAGCGATATACATGTTTCCGATACTGTCCCAGGCCACATCAGACGGGTAGCCCATGTTAGCCGATGTTGCGGGGCCGCCATCACCTGAAAAACCACCGGTACTGGTGCTGCCGGCTATTGTACGTATGATGCCTGATGAATTTACACGCCTTATGCGGTTGTTACTCTGATCCACTATCACCAGGTTGCCTTTGGGATCTATACGAACCGAATTAGGACCACTTAACCTTGCAGAGGTCGCCTGGCCCCCATCGCCCGAAAAGCCTGATGAACCAGAAGACGAGCCTGCTACCACAGAAATGATGCCTGTTGCCGCAGATACTTTACGGATACAGTTATTGGTTCTATCTGCTATGTAAACGTTTCCTGAACTGTCAGCACAAACACCGATGGGGCCGTCCATACAGGCAGCCGTTGCCGCTCCGCCGTTGCCACTGTTACCTACGCAACCTGCGCCGGCAACAGCATTTATAATGCCGGAAGGGACTATTTTTCTTACCCTTGTATTAGCATCAGCAATAAATATATTACCTCTTGTATCCGTCGCCAACCCGTTAGGAATCACCTTTGCTGTTACTGCAGGTATGCCATCTCCATTGTAATATCCAAACGCAGCTATACCGGCTATTGTGCTAATTATGCCTCCGGTGTCTATTTTACGGACTCTGTGATTAGCGGCATCTGCAATAAGCATATTTCCCATTGTATCAAACACTATAGCAAAGGGAGCAGAAATTCTTGCCGCAGAAGCAGGGCCGCCATCGCCTGAAAACGAAGGGGAGCCGTTACCGCAATAAGATGAAATGATCCCCTTTTTGGTAATTTTACGAATTACGTTAAAATAATTGTCACTTGCATATACATTACCTGAATCGTCTATTGCAACTCCGTTTAGGTTGCCCATGGCCGCAGCAATGGCAGAGCCGCCATCGCCGTTATAGTTGAGTGTTCCATCGCCCGCAATTGTTCGAATGAGCTGTTGGCCGGAAACCGCAGATGCGCAAAAGGTTGTAAATAAAAATAATATATATTTAATATAGTGTCTGCTCATGAAAGTGAGTTTGGGTTCAGGAATTTCTTCCTAACAAAACTACATAAATTTCCCTTTTAAAAAAAATGCTTATTTAACGCCACTGGAAATAAAGGTGCTAAATTTAAATATGGTGGTATGGAGTGTTGTTCAATATGCTGAATGACCGGTAAACCTGCTCGGCTACCACAAGCCTTACCAGTTGATGAGGAAAAACCAGTAGCGACAAAGACCAGCATAGGTTGGCGCGGTGTTTTACGGCCTCGCTAACTCCGAATGCCCCACCTATTAGTATTACCAGTGTTTTGATACCTTGGTTCATACATTGCTGAAACTGGCTTGCCCACTGAGGGGAGGTGAGTAGCTTGCCGCGCTCGTCTAATAATATCAAAAAGTGATTCGGTTGCAGTTTTTTCAAGATCATTTCTTCTTCCTGCAGTTTTGTCCTTGCAATATCAGTCGTTGCCGCTTTTTTAGGCAACTGCAAAACAACAAGGTCAACGCTGTTCCAGGGTCTTGTTTTTTGAAAATAGTGATTCAGGCCGCTGTCAATGAACGCGTCACTTTCTTTACCAACCGACCAAATTTCGATATTCATAAACAGGAAATATTAATTTAAAATTCAGCAAAAAAATGTTTTGCAAAACTAATGTAGTTTTGTATATTTGCACTCCGAAAGCGG
>JACMPD010000121.1 GCA_014377675.1 Taibaiella sp. | reverse complement strand
GTACCCTCAGCAAACTGTAATGTATATGCTAAGCTCATGCTAAGGTTTTTAGTAGCGCGCATTTCATAGTAGGCCTTCAGACCTTTAGTAGTAGAGAAGTCACGGTTACCGTAAGTATAGTAAGTGGTTGGCCATGCGTACAGATAGGGCTGAACTGTTATCATATCCTTACGCTCTTTGTAAAAACCGGTCAATTTCAGAACCGCCTTTTTACCAATTACCTGGTCAAAACCTAATTCGTAATCAATTGTTTTCTGAGAACGGAGATTTGCATTGCTGATAATCTGGTTGGAGTTCTGATTCAGGTAATAATAATCAAAGGCTGTTGCTATACCCAGGCCGGTAGGGTAAGGGCGTTGTACATATATGTCGTAGTGCGCTGAGAATTTAGAATTTTTAGAAATTGGAAAACTCACCTGTAGACGTGGCATTACAGTTACCTGCGGGTTATAATCAGTAAACGATGTGTTCGGGTTAAAGTTGGTATCAGTAATTTTCACTCTGTCTACAAGCAATGGCTGAGGATCGCGGCCGCCTGAAAAGTCTTTCAATACTGATGGGTCTTCGATAAATTTACCAGTGGCATCATACCAGTTGTTGCCGCTTCTGTAACCAATAATACTTGCTGATTTTGAATTATTGTCATCAACATATACTACGGCATCACCAGGCAGGTTAGACGGATGTTTGCCATTATTAATGTCGTTATGAATACCTACAGGATCACCAGCCGGAGTTTGGTTTATCGTTTTGGTTTCATATAATGAATAAGGATCTTTCAATACTTTCGTATTTGCTGAATATCTTTCTATTCTTACACCAATGTTAAAAAGGATATTCTTAAACTCGAATTTATCCAATAAATAACCTGCAATATAGTTAGGGGTGAATGCGCCTATCGGGCGTGTGTAGTTACCATTTGCGTCTTTTTTGGTCCAGAAGTCATTGAAGTTTGAATTACCTTCATTCTTGCCTGTATAACTATACCCATAGTAATTTACAAATGGCTTCCCGCTGTTCAGCAACTCATCAGCTGAAAATAAATCAAGCGACAGTTGAGAAGGATCTAATGCGTCAACATATATATTCTCAGTGCTGTTCTTATTCAGCTTTTTGCGGAGGTTCTTATCAAACGCTGTCGGCGCTGCATTAATGTAGTTATAAAAAATAGTATCTGTAGGGCTAGGGTTGATATTTGCTATGCTGCCCGACGGGTCACGATATGTTTTATCGGTAGGATTGTAAGTGTAGTTTACGCCGTTTACAATGGTAATCGGGTTATTTTTATCCAGTTTCAGGTTACCGTTATCAACGCTGCTCACGAGCTGCCTCATCTGCTGCCATAATGAAGAAGTACCGCCTATGTTGGCATATGCCGAATATGATCTGATTATTCTTTGTTGATAATATAATCCAAACTCAATGTTGTGTGTAACACTTCCCAGTTTCAGGTCAAAAGCCGCATCTACAGTCAAAGCGTACTGATCTGAACTATTCTTATTAAAAGCAGCTTGTGTAGCACCAGGGCTTTGAAATAAACTATAGGTTGGTGCAGGCTCATCACCATTAGCTAATGCATTGTTGGCCTGTATTCTACCTATACTAAATGGCTTGTTCTCACCTATCAAATTATAATACTGGCTGGTATAGTTAGCCAGGATAGGATTTTTTTCTGACCTTGTGAAACTTACAGCAGTGGGCTGCGAAAAGAACAAAACTGTTCCTTTTCTTTTGGTAACTGAATCCTGCTGGTTCGGAAAGTAAATTTTCGTAAGGTCCCTATCAAATTTACCAATGTAGGCATACTCAAAAATGCTCTCTTTAAATTTAGGATCTTCATTGCGCTGAAATGTTCTCTGGTAATCTACCTGAACAGTATACGAGGCATTAGAAATAATATTTCCCTTTCCGGTATCCATTACGCCTTGTTTACCAAATTTCTGTGTAAACCTCAGGTACCCACGGCCTGTATAGGTATTCAAAACCGGTGTGCCTTCAGGGGCAAAAAGATTCCGTCCGCGGCTGTACAGATCGTTCTTCGTATAGTTAAAACTGCCACCTGTAGCTATTTTCAGGTTATCATTCACTTTAAAGTCAACTTTGCCATTCAAACGCGCTTCCTGGGTAACGTTGTTTGGTGGTTGCATTACCGTAGTTAACTGATCTTTCGTAATGTAGTTTGATGCCGCATTATATATAGGCTGTCCGCTGTTATCAGAACTTACGTTTAACGGATTGCGTCGCAACTCAGCCAGTACCTCAGGCTTAGCAACATATTGTTTGTCGTAAGAAGGATATCGGTTATGGTCGTTGTAATAATCTGCACTCAACGTAAAACCCATAATCGGTTCACGTGGTTTGGTGGAATCTTTTGCTTTTCTTTTGAGCAACGGCCCGGCTATCGAGAAAGAAGCCATGTTATTATTATACCCGTCCAGCGAATGCTGTAAACGAATGCCTCCAGCAAACTTGCTGGCGACACCTTTTGACGTTATGTTAATAACAGCGCCTGATACATCTCCGTAGTTGGCCGGGATACCAGAAGAAATAACTTCAAGCTGGTCAATAGAGCCCTGTGCCATATCAGTACCAACTGAACCTTGTACCATTATCCCGTCAATCATATACACATTGCCGGTTGAGCGGCCGCCATCGGAGTTAACCTGCTGCCCACGTTTTGCCTGGTATATACCTGGTGTCAACGCTACAAGGTCAGCGGTTTGGGTGGTTGGCTTCTGCTTTATTTCAGCAGCTGTCATTACAATATTATTAGTGTACTTATCAATTAATGGTTTCTGCCATTTAACTACAACTTCCTTCAAAACATTGTCCCCGGCTTCCATTTTTATATCCAGGCCTCTTTTCTCACCCGGGGAAACAACCACACCCGAAATCGTTTTTGACGGGTAGCCAACTGAGGTTACAGTTACATCATATGTACCAGGGTCGAGTGGTTTAATGCTGTAGTGCCCGTCAAAATCAGTTACATTTCCGCCCTTCATTATGCCACCCTGCGTCACTTTCACTGACGCACTAACCAATGGCTCCTTTCTTTTGTCGGTAACTGTCCCTAAAATTTCCTGTGCTAACGCTGAGCCCGAATAACTTGCGAGCACCAGCAATATAAGAGAACGTAATGAGCTATTCATATCTAAATTAATAAAATTATTAGCAAATAAGAGCGTAAAGATAAAAAAAACTGTTAAAAATCACGTGACAGTCAAATATATTTTTCAATCACCTACCTAGGTGCGTATTAACATTTGACCAACTTTGTGTTACGGTAACTTTATAATAGACGTATTAACAGCTATAAATCTTGGGTAAAGCCCGAAAAAATATTTTTCACCCTTCATAATTGCCCTCTAAAATTTTGGCAAGTAAGGTTGTACTCATCTTATAAAGGGCCTCCACTGTATACCCTGCAATATGTGGAGTAGTTATTACGTTACTGTTACGCATTAATTCCACAAACATATTTTGCATTGTGGCGTTCATAGCACTTACTGGCTCAGTTTCAAATACATCAAGGCACGCACCAGATATTTTTTTGTTTAATATGCCTTCATGCAAGGCTTGGGTGTCTACTACTTGCCCGCGTGAGGTATTAATCAAATAAAAAGATTTTACCATTTTCGTCATGAACTGACGGTTGAAATAGTGAAACGTCTCCGGATGCCAGGGTACATGAAAGCTTATTATATCCGCCTCGTTATACACGGGCTGCAGATTGTCGCAACTGGTTACGTAAGGCGGCATGTTGTCTCTGCTGTATTTGTCGTATGCCAGTATGCGCACGTCAAAGCCAGAAAGCTTTTTAGCGAACGCCCTGCCGGTATGCCCGAAGCCGATAAGCCCTATCGTCTTCCCTTCCAGCTCTACCCCTCTGTTTTCATCCCTCAGCCATATACCCTCCTTCATTTCACTATTGCTGATGTTTATGCGCCTTATCAGTGCCAGCAACATTCCTAAGGCATGCTCCCCTACTGCGTTGCAGTTTCCTTCCGGACTGCCGAAACAAGCTATACCTTTTGATGCCGCATAAGCAACATCTATCACCTCCATACCTGACCCCATTCTGCCAATCCATTTAAGGCCGGGAAGAGCGTCTATCAACTGCCTGTCTATTTGCAACCGTGTAGATGTTATAATGCCGGTACAGCCCTGTAACAGTTCAGCAGCAGTTGCCTGTGTTATTTTTTCATGTATTTCACAGTTATAGCCGGCTTCGTTCAGCCCTGCAACCAGCACGGGATGCACGGGTGCTGCTATCACCACTTTTCCTCTTTTGTTACTCATATAAAATAACGCTCAAATAGGTCTACAAAATCCTGCACTGAAAGCTGCTCTGCCCTTTTGTCCATCATAGTGTCAGCGGTTACCGTTTCCTGTAGCGGCATAATGCTTTTCAGCGCGTTTCGCAAAGTTTTTCGCCGCTGATTAAACGCCGCTTTCACTACCATTATAAATTTTCTTTTGTCTTGAATATTAAATGGATTGTGCAGGCTCGTAAACCGCAACACACCGCTTTTCACCTTCGGGGGAGGCGTAAAGCAGTTCTCATGCACTTCAAATAAAAATTCAACTTTAAAAAACGCCTGCATCAATACGCTCAGTATACCATAGGTTTTACTCCCTGGCCCCGCCGCTATCCTCATTGCCACTACCTTTTGAAACATTCCCGTCACCTCGTCTACCATTGGCTCCCACTCCAGCATTCTGAACATAATAGGGGAAGAAATATTGTAGGGGAAATTACCAATGACTGTAAAATTTGTGTCAAACGGTTTGTCGGCCTGCAAAATATCAGCCGTTATAATTTTACCAACTAAGGCGGGGTATGTTTTATGCAGGTAGTCTACCTTCTCTGTATCTATTTCAATTGCCTTATAATTTACATCGGGCAGGGTAAAAAGATACTTTGTAATGGCTCCGCCGCCAGGGCCTATTTCCAGCAGATTCATGCCGGGCTTTACAGCAAGGGTTTCTACAATTTTGCGGCACATATTTTCATCATGAAGAAAATGCTGCCCCAGGCTCTTTTTGAGGGTGTACATAACTGCAAAAGTCAATGTAAACCACACAACAGCCAAAAGATTTTTAAAATAAACAACAGGAATGTTTACCGAAGAATTTCGAGTCTTAATAAAAGGCAAGGGAACCGCATAAAAGAAATATGGCCTTGTTCATAAAACAAGGCCATACAACAATAATATATAAATATTAAAAATTAATTTTGCTTCGCCGGTTTTGTCTTAAATGCATTGATAGCGTTACGTGTAAAATCGCTTAATACCAATCGTCCGCTAACGGCTGCTCTGTCTGTAAGCAATGTATCCCAGTTTTCAGTACCGTGCCAGAACACTTTCTTCAACTGCGCCATTGCATCAGGGCTGCTGTGGGCCAGGCGCTCTGCAAGGCTGGTTACCGAGTCATCAACATCGCTGATATTCTTGTGTATTTCTGAATACAGGCCATGGCGTTTCGCCCATTCGGCAGAGCGCCATTCTGTGGCATCAATGGCAAGCTGAGAATAACCTGAAAGGCCAATTTTGCGCTCCACGGCAGGCCCAACCACGAAGGGACCAATACCCACATGCAGCTCGCTGAGTTTTACTGAAGCGTCTTCGGTAGCTATAGCATAGTCAGTTGCAGCTATCACACCCACTCCACCACCTACTGCCTTGCCCTGCACCCTGCCAATAATTAACTTATGACATTTACGCATTGCATTTATAACATGCGCGAAACCGCTGAAAAACTTTGTTCCTTCCGCCACATTATTTATTGCCATCAACTCATCAAAGGAGGCACCTGCACAAAATGCCCTGTCTCCGGCGCTTCTCAAAACTATCACTTTTACCCTGTTATCAATGCCGATATCATTGATCGTTTTGGCGAGGTCAAATAATATGGCCGCAGGCAATGCATTGCTTGACGGATGAAAAAACTCGATTGTAGCTATACCATGCTCTATCTCATGTGTAACATAGCCTTCAGCGTGCTTCATTGTGTGTGTTTTTAGAAGGTAAAATAAAAAAGAAGAATATCAAAGCTAATAAAAAAACCACACTATTGTGTTAAGAATAAGCAAATATACCCATAATCAATACAATTTAGTCTTTTTAATACTCTTTAGCACGTTGAGCACTACGCATCAAGCGTACCGAGGTACCGCTCTGCATCAAGCGCAGCCATACAACCACTACCTGCTGCACTTACTGCTTGCCTGTATATTTTATCCTGCACATCGCCACAGGCATATACCCCTTCAATATTAGTTTTAGCCGAACCCGGTTGCGTAAGCAGGTACCCCTGCTCATCCATATCCAGCCATCCTTTGAATAAATCAGCATTAGGCTTGTGACCAATGGCCACAAAAAATGCCTTTAATGGTATTATCGTTTCTTCGCCTGTCTTGTTATTCTGCATTTTCAGGCTGTCCACCTTTTTATCTCCCAATACTTCTATTGGGTCAGTGTTCCAGTACACGATAATATTAGCTGTTTTAAGCACCCTGTCCTGCATTACTTTACTGGCACGCATTTCACCCCTGCGCACCAGCATATGCACCGTGCTGCACAGCTTGGAAAGATAAAGGGCTTCCTCACAGGCGGTATCCCCTGCTCCCACAATAGCCACTTCCTGTCCTTTAAAGAAAAACCCGTCGCACACTGCGCAAGCTGACACGCCGTGCCCGTTCAGTCGTTGCTCTGATTCCAGTCCAAGCCACTTTGCGGAGGCACCGGTAGCTATGATAACAGCGTCAGCCTCTATCCATTTCTCCTCATCAATTTCTACTTTAAAAGGCTTTGAAGAAAAGTCAACTTTCGTAGCCATGCCCCAGCGTATATCAGCACCCATACGCTGCGCCTGTTGCTCAAAATCGATCATCATCTGCGGCCCCATAATACCATTAGGGTAACCCGGGTAGTTCTCTACTTCAGTTGTAATGGTGAGCTGGCCGCCAGGCTGCAACCCCTGGTATAGTACTGGCTTCAGATTGGCACGGGCAGCATATATGGCCGCGGTGTAGCCAGCAGGACCCGAACCTATGATAAGGCAATGTAATTTCTCAGTATCTGGCATATTATATTTATATTAGACGAGTGTTTGAAAGTGTAAAAGTAAAAATAATACCCTTAAAGTGGTATAAAATTTACCTCTGCCACTATTTCAAATGAATAGCACGCCCTGAAAATACTAAACAAATGAACTATGCTACCGTACTAAAAGGCGGCTGTACACTGTGCCATAGCCTGCCCATACACCAAGGGCGCCATTAGTAATATTTGTTTTTACATTTATGGGCGAAGAAAACGGATTGCCACCTGACTGCAACGCGAATTGATAAGTATTCCAGAAATTGTATACGCCCTTATCTATTTCTGACCATTTTAATGTTACCGAGTCACCCGGATAAAAATAAAGCAAAGAATCATCCCTGAAGCTGCCGGTATCATTTGTACCCGCAAATAAATCTATATTATTTATCTTTTTACCATTCACCAGTTCATCACTGAAAAGACCACCGGGGTAAAAGGCGTCATTATTTCTCTTCGTAAAATACCGTACGTAGTTGCCGGGGGTATCGGGGTCGGTATAGTTGCCAAATAGCTCCAGTGCGTTTTTGGGTGTTGAGGGTCTTGCAAAAGAAGGCGGACCAAACCACAAGGTATCCAGTGCTTTCGGGAAAGGAATTGTAGTAACTGAGGTGTACGTTTTGCCCCCCGTGGTAATGGTGAGGGAATACTGCCGGCCCAGCTCACCTAAAAGCAGGTTGGCAATATTACTGGTATCAACCGAGTATACGGAAAACCTGCTCCCGTTTGCGGTATCAATACTATATTCTCTAAGTTTAGTCGTGCGGGTGCCGTCAGAAACAGTGATAACAGCATCGTGAACAAAAATATTCTGTATATCACTTATATCAACCTTTGAGAAAAAGCCAATTGATGTGGTTAAAAAAACCAGTGGCGGCTGACCGTTTTCTATTGAACCCTGTACCACGAGTTGCGGCGGAGTGGAAGCCAGCGTAACCTGAATTTCTTTCTCGCAGGAGGTGAAAAAACATGATAAAATCAACAACAATATCCCACTGTATTGACCAAAACTGACATTATCTTTAAAATGGCGCATAGGAGAGTAATAGGAGTGCAAATATACTAAGTTGGCAGACAGACCAGCAATTAATATTTTAATGAGCGTAATACTAATGGATAAAGCCGCTCTTGAGAAGCGGCCTTACCTGTTAGTATTATTGCGTCTTTTAATCTTTAATAAGTCTCTGTACCGCCTTCTGGTTGCCTGAAGTAAGCTGCACCATGTATACACCAGCTGCGAACTTAGCCTGCGAAATGCTCACATTTCCAGCCTGCGTTACACCAAGGTCCTTTGTATAAATACAAACCCCTGAAAGATCAAGCACCCATACTTCAGCTTTTTTTTGCTTCCGGTAGTATAGGTCACTTTTACTTCGTCAGTTGCGGGGTTAGGGTCCATTGTCACCGCAGGTGCTGCAATTGCTGCACTGAGACCATTGCAAAACAGCCTCAGAACTGAGGATAGTGTCATATGATAGTATTTTGTATTAAAATTATTTATTTTAATACAAAAATTAGCGCATTTTTGTCATTTTTGCTCCGTTTTGAGGGGATTTGCCTCTTGCTTGAGGCCTTTCCCACCGGAAAGGGCATAGTTATCCCTTGGTTAGGTTCTTCCGGGTAGTGGCCAGCACTGCCAAACTAGGCATTATGTATAAATATAAATTATTGGTCATGGCTTCCAGTAAATGTTGTGTATGTGTTTTGGTCAGGCCCAGGTATCTTGCTATACCTGCGCCCGCCCAACGCTTCATACTACCAAATGTCCGCTCTATTTTATATCGATCTTTGCTAATGGCCGTATTAAATTTCAATTCCATATTGGTCAGTTTTTTTTGTTCCTTGAAGCCTTGTGCATGATCCGGCTCCGGAGCTTCATCTAAGCTAAGCCGACTTTGTTGGGCTGGCAACAGTACACTGAACTTTAACTTTTTTTCAAAATCTTTGTCTTGACAATCAACAATTTGAAATTAATTACATTAAAATATATTTAGATTTTTAAATATGAAATACAAATTGAGGAGAAATATCACAAAATAAGAAAGTAATAAGAACACGGAGATAGCAATAGTTAAATGTTTCATACACCACGGTTTTAAATGTTCACAATAATTAAGCTGTATGTAATCTACACTCACGGTCGGCCGGTTTCCAAATAAACTTCACTAACGGTCGGAAAAGTTCACGAACGGTAAAAAATACAAAACCTTTTAACAAATGCTGCCTACTTACATGCTCCTGTCAAAAATAACAAAAATTATATATAATTTGTTTTATATTAATAACACAAACAAAAAAAAGCGTGCAACCATTTATTGGTACACGCCTATCTAAATAAAATACCTGTATAACTATACCGCAAAAGAGGTGCCGCAACCACAGGTACTGCTCGCATTGGGGTTCTTAAAAACAAAACCACGGGCGTTCAGACCTGACTGATAGTCAACCTCCATCCCAAACAAATAAATGCCATGTTGCTTTTTCATCAGCACCGGCAGCCCCTCTATATCAAACGTATCATCGTCATCTTCACTTTTGTCAAAGCCAAGCACATAACTCATACCGGAACAGCCTCCGCCCTTCACGCCTATCCGTAATGTCTGCGTGGCGTCAAACCCTGGTTCACTTATCAGTCTTTTCACTTCCGCTACTGCGCTTTCACTAAGTCTTACAGGGGCACTCATAGTTGTTTCCATCGTCAGTAATTTACACACAAAATTACCACCCATTTCGCCCATGTCCAAATAAGTGTTTCATACTATTAGTACAAACTATAAGCCTATAAGCCCCGGAATGACGGTCTGTAGCGAAAGAAAGCATTTTTTGAATTTCAATGCGCTATCGTTACATTTGCCTACTTTAAAAAATCACTATTTATGAGCGATGAAATGGAACTCGTAATTGATGAGGTATCCGTGAATATGAAAAAGGCGATCGGGCACCTGGAAACTGAAATCAGCAAGATAAGGGCCGGCAAAGCCACGCCCCAGATTGTTGAGGGTATCTATGTTGACTATTACGGCAACCCGACACCCATAAGCCAGGTCGCTAATATATCAGTGCCTGATCCGCGTACCATAACCCTGCAACCCTGGGAAAAGAACATGATAGGCCCGATTGAAAAAGCAATCATAGCTTCTAACATTGGCCTTAACCCGCAAAATGACGGTATCTACATCCGCCTTTATCTGCCGCCACTCACTGAAGAGCGCCGCAAAGAATTATCAAAAAGGGTATACAACGAAGGCGAGCATGCCAAGGTGGCCATACGCAGCATCCGCAGAGACAGCATAGAGCAGATAAGAAAATTGCAGAAAGACGGCCTGAGCGAAGATATAGCCAAAAACAGCGAAGCAATAATTCAGGTAATAACCGATAAGCATATTTTACTGGTTGATGGCCATTGCAAAGACAAAGAGAAAGACATAATGACTGTATAGCAATACACACTCAGAATAATAAACGGCTTAAAAAGTTAACCCTTTTTAAGCCTCATTTTTTTAATACAAATCCCATTAATAAAGGATGGAAGAGTTCTACAGAAACATACTCCTGCTGTTCAATATCCCCATATACGCCATTTTTATCCCGCTTGAAATACTACTCAGCAATGCACGAGCCCTGCATTTCTATTCAGTAAAAGAAACTATTGTAAATATCTACCTTAACCTGCTCAATGCCGGCATTGATATGCTGTTGAGGATAGCCGTGTCCCTCACTGTCCTTTCGTTTTTCTACCGGCACCATGCCGCCATAAGCTGGCACCCTGTAGCATACTGGGTCACCCTCATTTTGCTCGAAGACTTCCTTTTTTGGCTGGAGCACTATGTTGACCACAAGTGCAGGCTCTTCTGGGCCGTTCACGTCACACATCACTCCTCACCTGAGTACAACCTCACCACTGGCTTCAGGTCATCAGTGTTCATGCCCATGTACAGGTTCCTCTATTTTATCCCTTTGGCATTGCTCAACTTCAGGCCGGCCGATATTTTCTTTACTTATGCCATCACCCAGTCATACGGCATATTAGTGCATACCCGCGCTATAAATAAACTCCCCCGTTGGGTAGAATATATCTTCGTAACACCATCGCACCACAGGGTACACCATGCCAGCAACACACCATACCTTGATAAAAATATGGGCATGTTGCTCATAGTCTGGGACAGGATCTTCGGCACCTTCACAGCCGAACAACCCGGAGAAAAACCAGTATACGGGCTCACAAAACCGCTCGAAAAACCCTTCCACCCCATCGGCATAGTCTTCCACGAATGGAAGGCAATTGCCGCAGATTTCAGAAAAAAAGTCCCTTTCACCACCAAGCTTAAATACCTGCTGAAGCCACCCGGATGGAGCCATGACGGCAGCACGCAGACCGCAAAACAAATGCAGGAGGGCAGTATAAAAAGTGCGGTAAAACAAAAAACAGAGCCCCGAAATTAATCTGCTGACTGAAAGCGAAAACATCAACCTCCCCAGCGTCTATGCCTCTTCCACCCCACCCATTATCAATATTTTTTCATATTCCGCCTCTGACACCTTACCTACAGAAAGGCGCCCCAGCCGAACCAGATCCATATTTTCAAAATCTTTGTCGCCTTTAAGTTGCGCCAACGTTACAGGCACCGGCAGTGCCCGCACCGGCTTCAGGTCAACAACAACCCAGTTCTCATCGGTAGTGGTAGGGTCTTGGTAGGCCTCTTTCACCACCTCAGCTATACCCACTATGGCCAGCCCTTCATTGCTGTGATACCAGAAAACACGGTCGCCTTTTTCCATGGCCCTTAGGTTATTGCGCGCGCCATAGTTGCGCACGCCGTCCCAGAAAGTAACTTTATCCGCCACAAACTGGTCCCAGCTATATTTAAACGGTTCTGATTTTACAAGCCAATAGTTCATAATAACGCAAATGTAAAAACAATGACCCTAAAACACCAGCCATCCCCCCGCTAAATACCTCTTTGCCCATTTATACCACAGTCATTTTTTCCTTTTCAATTATGAATTTGTTACTTTTGCCGCTACAACCACTTTTTCATGGGTAGGATATTTGAAGTAAGAAAATCATCAATGTTTGCGCGCTATGACCGTATGGCCAAGCAATTTAGCCGCGTAGGTAAAGAAATAGCGATAGCTGTAAAGAAAGGTGGCCCGGAGCCAAACACCAACCCAATGCTCCGCAGGGTAATGCAGAATGCCAAGGGCTTTAACATGCCTAAAGACCGCATTGAAGCCGCCATTAAAAACGCAATGGGCAAGGATACTAGCAACTATGATGAGATGCTGTATGAAGGTTATGCACCACATGGCATAGCGGTGCTTGTGGTTACCGCAACTGATAATACTACCCGTACAGTAGCTAACGTTCGCTCGCACTTTAACAAAGGCGGTGGCGCCCCAGGCAACAGCGGCTCAGTAGCATTTTTGTTCAAACATGTTGGCGTTTTCAAATTAAAATCGGACGGCCTTAACATGGATGATATGGAGCTGGAACTGATAGATTACGGCCTTGAAGAAGTAGGTGAAGACAGCGAGGGCAATATAATAGTAAGGTGCGGCTTTACTGATTTTGGCAACATGCAGAAAGCGCTGGAAGATAAAGGAATAACACCGGTTTCTGCCGAACTGGAATGGATACCACTCAACACAATTGAGGTAACAGAAGAGCAGTCAGAAGACGTATTTAAAATGATTGACCGCCTGGAGGCAGATGACGACGTGCAGCACGTGTTCCATAATATGGCTTAATTGATACTTTGTATATAGAAACAGCAGAAGCCGGTAGTATATCCGGCTTCTGCTGTTTTGCAGATGTATCTGATTGAATAACAGTTTCCAGACAAAACAATACGCATGACCAATATAAAAAAGTATCTTGTACTGGTAGCAGGTGGCAAGGGCCTAAGAATGGGCAATGCCATACCTAAACAGTTCCTGCCCGTAAACGGAATGCCTTTACTGTCTCATGCTATTGCGGCATTTGTGCGGGCACTCCCTGATATTGAGGTAATACTTGTGTTGCCTGAAGGCCAACTTAGCTATGCGCAGATTGTATTGCTATCATTGCCGGTATCGGTTGATGTAACACTGGTGACCGGCGGCGAAACTCGTTTCCACAGTGTGCAGAATGGCCTTGCCGCCATTGATGGTGAAGGTATTGTTTTTGTACATGATGGCGCCCGCCCGCTGGTGTCCGCAACGCTTATCAAACGGTGCCTGGCCCAGGCGGTAGAGAAAGGCAGTGCAATATCCGCCATACCCGTTGCGGAAAGTATGAGGATGGTAAATGGTGACACCTCAACACCCGTAAACCGCGACCAAATGCGGATAATACAAACGCCGCAGACCTTCCGCACCAATATTATTATCCCCGCATTTGCGGCCCCCTACAACCCCGCATTTACTGACGAAGCTACAGTTGTGGAGGCAGCAGGCACCCCCATCTACCTGGCTGAAGGAGAAAAACAAAACATAAAAGTGACCACCCCC
>JACMPD010000120.1 GCA_014377675.1 Taibaiella sp. | reverse complement strand
TATACATCCATGCTGCGGCCATTGAAGTAGGTATCGCTGCCCCAAATGCGCTTCAGCGCGAGTTCGCGTGGCAGCAGGTCGGTTTTGTATTCGCTCAGCATCAGCAGCAGCTCATTTTCTTTAGGCGAAAGCGTGTGGCTGTCTGTACCCTGCTTCAGGGTGCGCAGCTTGCTGTTAAAGTGATAGGAGCCAATATTAAACTCAACCGTCGAATGTTGTTTTTCCTGCAGCTCCTGGTTGCGTTTCAGCACGGCTTTTATTTTGTGCAGCAGCACATCACTGTCAAATGGCTTGGTGATGTAGTCATCAGCACCCAGTTTGTAACCTGCGAGTATGTCTTCCTTCATGCTTTTGGCTGAAAGGAAAAATAACGGCACATCGGGGTCGTTGTTCCTGATTTCTTCCGCCAGTGTAAATCCGTCCATATTGGGCATCATTACATCAAGCAGGCAGATATCATATTTTTCCCTGCGGAAGGCCGCAAGGCCAAGAATACCATCGCGTGCGAGCTCTACGACAAAATCGTGCAGTTCCAGGTAATTCTTTAATACCTGGCCGAAGTTAGTATCGTCTTCTACTAAGAGAACTTTATTTCTTTCCATATAGTACTATAATTTATACAAAAATGATGCCACTGTACTCCTTCCTCATTTTACCCATCTTCCCGTTTGCGGAAAAAGTTTTCATGTAGGGGAATGCACAGCACGGACGTACAATTTAGCCCGTTAAAAATGTAAATTTAGGGGAATAAGAAGAACAATTTTAATATTTTATGCACAATTAGAACAGTAAAAGTGTAAAAAAATTGTTCCGTTACCGCTTCATTTCTTTTTCAGAAGTATTTAATACCTGCCATCCTACCTTATCAGCGTAATATCACCGGTCTTCTCTACGTTACCGCCTGATATGCACCCGAATATGATTCTGTAAAAATACACGCCTGCATCAGCATCCGTGCCTCCGGCCATGCCATTCCACATTACACTGTTGCCACTATAGACCGGCTGCCCCCACCGGTTGTATATTACGGTGTTTTTTACATAGTAACCATAGCCCGCTATTACCCTGAACTCATCATTACGCCCGTCATTGTTGGGGGTAAAGGCGGTGGGGATAAATATATTACCATCGCAGCATTTTTTTACCTCAGCCAGCACTTCAGCGCGCGGGCTTTCACATTGCCCGGTGGTTTGGGTCACATAGTAGGTGTATTGCGCTGCCATATCAGTTGCAGGCGCGGGCGCACCCGGCAATACAGCACCGCCTGGGGTGGCATACCATCTTATATTATCTCCCGCGGCGTACAATGATGACGGGGCTGACTGCAGGCAAATGACAACCGGGTTTATGGTTTCCGGGGCCTCCACTTTATTTACAACAAGGTTTACAGCGGTGCTGCCGGTGCAGCCGTTGGTGTCATTGGTTACGGTTATCAGGTACTTGCCATTGTCACTCCTTGCTACATTGGAGATGCTAATATCTTTTGTGGTAGCGGCAAAGCCCACTGGCCCGGCCCACGCGTAACTGTATATGCTGCCCGGCGGGGTAACCACCGGCGCAGGCGTAAAGGCATCACCAAAGCAAACGATAGTATCGGCCATAAGGGCTACATGAGGGGTCACTTTTACCGCTACACGCACCGCGGCAGACCGGAAAGGGCAGGTGCTGCCCGGCAACGAAGCTGTAACGCTGTAGGTGGTGGCATTGAACGGATATACCAGCGGCGACTGTGCATTAATATTACTTATATTATAAAACGGAGCCCAATGGTAGCTGTAAATGGCATCGCCGCTTACATTCAGCTTTACGGTATCACCGCCGCAAACAATGGTATCTGCAGGGTGAGCGGTAATGTGTAGCGTATCATATATTAATATAGTAGCGCTGTCAACCACTGAAGAGGTTGAAGCGCAGACCGAGGGTGATAATATATATAGTGTAAGTGTCTTTACCCCATTCAGCGGGGTGGGTATGCCGGTAACGGTAACATAAGCATAGGCGCTGCCGGGCGCAAGCACTACGCTATCCGCCACCGGTGCATAGTCAACACCGGCAACGGCTGTGCCACCGGCTATAAATTTAATAGTCTGTGCAGTTGCTTTGGTTTTTGTTGCCTTTATCCTGAAGTGGCCGGAAAGGCAGCCTTTTACACATATTGGCGCCAGTGTATCTCTTACCGGCGCGGGTATGGCGTCAATTTTGAAATGCCCCGATTGCAGGCTGCCCGCCTCCAGGAACACGCCGGAGTCATACTTTGCATTGCCGGCATCGGCTATGGCTATCTGCAGGTGGTAGCGCGTGCACTCGGTTACAGCGTGTATCGCCTTTAAAACAGTGGTGAATCCGCGGTGGGTAATACTGTTGCCGTTGGCATTATCAACATAATATGCGGTAAAGGGCGAGCCCGTACCCATAGAGGTGCAGTTAACTATATCTCCGTCTGATGAGCCGGGCACACCATTATTAATGCTGTTGATAGCCACAGGGATAGTGGTGCCCGGTACCAGCGCCATATTATCAGTGCCGCTGATGCCTGGCCCTGATATAAAAAAAGCGAATACATCATTGTAAGGCCCGCACACAGCGCTTATATATTCTTCAGAACTAAATACATAACCTATACTTATGGTATCGCCCATAGGTATTACATCAAACTCCAGCTTGCAGGCGTCAATCGTTTTCTGCCCGGCGAGTTTAGTGAGTGCACTATCTCCGGGGAAACCATTATCAGTGCTGGCAAGGGCGGTGCAGTAGCCATTAATACCGTAGAAGCCGGGGCTGCTTCCCGCCCGTCCTGTACTAAGCACAATGCCGCTGTCTATGCCAAGATTACTTTTGACTGATGTAAAAAACCCGTTGGCATATACACCGCACTTCATTACCGGGTTTATGATGGTAACACCCTGCCCCGCCAGCCTGGCCGCTAGTGCAGCGGCTGACTGCCCCGGGTTTACGTTTACCTGCGCAACCGCCGTATTAAGCGTGGCGGCCAAAAGTAAACTCAAAATAAAAAACAGACTGCTTCTGATGAACACCGGCCGCTTTTTTTCTACACTAAACATGGCGCGAAGGTAACCTAAACGCATTAAAATTCGTTCTTAACCTTGTAACCCGTCACTTTGCCTTTTTTCCAATATTTAATATCCTCCAGGTAAAACTTAGCGTTGCGCTCTGTAATATACTTAGGGTCAAGGTCTGTAAGATCAGGTTTGCCGGCGTTTACCCATGCGGTGTACCAGTAGCTGGCAGTGGCGGTTATAGCCGCCCTCAGCTGGCGCTCCACCATATGGTCCAGCAGTTCATGGTACACATGCGCATACTCATAGGCGTGTACCACCTGGCCATATCTATTTTTTTCAGGCGCGCCATTGGGTGCCAGTTTATACAGCATTTCTTCCGGCTTGTCTTTACGCATTTTTTTATCATTGTACAGCAGTCTGGCTATCAGCTTGTTGCTGCTGTCTATTATGTTCCATGTGGCTTTATCAACGTCAGGCATGTAGCGGGCGTCAGCGTAAAAAGAATAGTTATTACCAAATAGCTCCGGCAACTGAGACTCCCACAAGGCGTGTATTCCCTTCTGGCCCGTAAACTGGCCGTCATGGTTTATGGTGGTGTGCAGCGGCATGTGCGCATCTCCTATATAGTGCGCCAGGTTGGCAGCCAGGAACAGAATCTCTGACTTGTTTTTTGTTTTGAAGGCCTTGGTCAGCTTATCGGTCATTTCTATTATCGTCCATGGCAGCGTACCATATTTATCTACCGTGTCCTTGCTGAATTTTGCGCTGGCGGCATCAGCGCTGGCGGGCATGGCCGCAGGGGTGGTGTAGTTATAGTTTTCAAGGTCGATATAATGCCGTGGGTTTTCGGTTTTATCACCCATGGTATACTTGCGTATATCAGCGGCTACCGCTTCTTCGGTTATGAAATCAGCGTGGTTATAAAAAAACATGCCCATTTCCTTTGGCAGGGCAAGTATAGCGCCCCGGTTTATTTTACTGTGGCCCCATACACCCCAGCCATAAACATATATGGCTGATGAGCAAAGTAAGAACACTATCGCTACTAAAGTAAAAATCCGCTTTGTCATAATATTCATTTGTACAATTTACTTACCACTCCCCCCGTTTTCCATAACGGTTGGGTGCAGGTAACAGACCGGGCACTAAGATAATTTTAATATCACCAATTTTCTCAGGTTGGGTAATACTTTTTTGTGAAATGATATTTCCAAGGGTTCAACCCGGTATTTTTTTTGATGCTGGAAACCCGCCTTCCACGCCCCTAATTTGAATTTTTAATTTCCCCTCATGGAATTTAGAATTTTAAAATATGAAATTTTCGCACTTATTTCCCCGTAAACACCGGCTTTCTTTTCTCCATAAAAGCCTGCACCCCTTCCCTGAAGTCATCAGAAGCGCCAGCTTCCATCTGTACCGTTTTCTCAAAGTCAAGCTGCTCTTCCAGGCTATTATTATAGGTGCCGTTGAGCAACCGCTTGGTAAGCCCTATACCCTTTGTAGGCATCTGGGCAAGTGTTATAGCCATCTTTTTGCTCTCGGCCTCAAAAACGTCATCAGCGTAGCTTTTATAAATCATGCCCATCGCCACGGCATCAGCCGCGCCTACTTTTTCGGCGGCCATCATCAGTGCCGCAGCGCGTTGCAAGCCTACCAGCCTTGGCAGGAAGAAAGTGCCGCCGCTATCCGGTATTAACCCTATTTTGCTGAAAGCCTGTATAAAGGAAGCGGAGTTGTTAGCCACCACAATATCGCAGGCGAGCGCCAGGTTGGCTCCCGCGCCGGCGGCAACGCCATTTACAGCGGCTATCACCGGCTTTTCCATGTTACGTATGCGCAGTATGGTGGCGTTATAATGCTCCCGCACCATGCGCTCAAAATCTTCGGGCGATGGACTCATGGCCTCTGAAAGATCTTGCCCGGAGCAGAATCCCTTCCCGGCTCCTGTAATATAGATGCATCTTACCGCCGGGTCAGCGGCGCAGTCATCAAGGGCGGCCTGCATACACAGGGCCATGTCACGGTTATAGCTGTTATATGTTTCAGGCCGGTTGAGGGTTAGGTAGCCGACTCCGTTTTCTTTATGAACCAATACTGTACTCATCACACAAATGTAATAAACACCCTGTAAATACTACAATACTTATCAGCCAGCATGAGTGTCTTTGCCCCCGCACTACAAAATTTATTTGCAATAGCTTTATTTTTGAGCAAATATTTAATACTTTAGCCGTTCGAAATTTAGATTATGAAAGCATTGCGCAATATATTGATTACCGCGTTCTTTACAACAGGTTTGTTTTTCTCTGTTACCTATACTGCTTGTAATAAAGACAGGTGCAATAATGTGGCCTGCCTTAATGGCGGTGTTTGTGATGGCGGCAACTGTACCTGCGCTGCCGGTTTTGAAGGAAACCGCTGCCAGAAACCAAGCCGTGACAAGCACATAGGTAACTATAACGGCAGCGACAGCTGCAGTGTAGTGGGTCAGAGGCAGTACTACATCCGCTTTAAAGCCGTACCTAATAAAGCACAGATGGCACTGTTCAATATATTAGGCAATCCCGCTGATAGTGCTTTATGCAGCATGGTGGCAGCAGACTCTTTCCTTTTTAATGGTAATAACAACAGCACCTCTTACAGGGGCTGGGGCACTATAAGGAATGATTCATTGCACATGGAATATAGTGTGCTGCAGGATACTACCAACTATGACTGCGAATACAATGGCCTGAAATATTAATCTTTCAGCCGGTAACACATATAATGATATAAAATAAGCGGGATATTCCCGCTTATTTTATATCATTTCATTAACTGTTTTCCCGGATGCATATCAGTTTTAATCCCTATTTTTGTCTGCCTTTATTTTATTTTATTCATGAAAAAGTTTCTGTTACCACTTGTGTCACTGGCTGCCCTTGCATTGCTGCCCTCCTGCTCTGAAAAATTCAACATTGCCGCGCCTTACAAAAACATTACCGTTATCTATGGCCTGCTTGACCGTGCTGACACAGCCCACTACGTACGCATTCAGAAAGCCTTCCTTGATGATAATATAAGCGCCCTCACAATGGCTAAAAATTCAGACTCTAATTTTTTCAGCAGCCTGGATGTAGTCATTAAAAAAATTGATTTCAAAGGTAGGCCACTCGGCACCACCACACTCCAAAGAGTTGATCTTACAGCTGAGGGCTACCCTAAAGAGCCCGGCGCATTTTTCAACAGCCCAAACTACGCCTACAAATTCACCGGCGATATTGACCCTTCAGCTATTTACCGGCTGGTGGTGCGCAACAACGCTTCGGGCGAAACCGACTCAGCTGACGCCCCTGTAATTGATGACAAAAATCTTTCTTCTTTCTATGTGTACCTCATTGATGACAGCGGCACCACCCAGAGGCCGCTTGACTTTGCGAGCTCTAACCAATACCAGACCGTAACTATCGGCGGCCGTTATACCCCTCCATTTGATTTTTCGTTTCAGGGCTATACCACACCTGTTGGCATGGTGCAGGCTATTTTGCAGTTTAACTGGGTTGACTCCAACACAGTGTCGGGGGGTACCAGCTACCACTCTTATAATTATGACCTCGGCAATACCGGTATCACGACCGCTTTTTCATACAAGCCAAAAAACATAAGTCTGCAAGGTGCCTTAAAGGCTGCCCTTGGCCCCGCACCTGACAATACCGTGAGGCTGCTTGACCGTTGCAGGCTGTCCATCTACCTCGGCACATACGACTTTGCTACCTATATAAATGCACAGTCTATACAGGGCACAGGCCTTACCGGCAATGAAATACAACCCGTGCACACAAATATTAAAGGCGCTAACGCATTGGGTTTGTTTACATCAAGGGCGCTGCGCTCAGGGCCGGTAACACTCTCTTCCAATACGGTCGATTCGTTAAAAGCGTCAGCGGACTTTGAGGTTTCCAGAATCAAAGGTACATTTTACCATTAAGTAAATATATAATAAAGAAGCAGTGGCGCAATGCGCCACTGCTTCTTTATTATATGACAGTGCAACAACTTCTATAGTCACTATTGCAGAAAAAAGCGGGGCAAAACCCTGATGATGTCACTTTTTTGGCACCATTACTGCCATAATTACAGGTAAAATGCTGTGGCATATAGATTGATTGAAGAAAAGAAAGAAACAGAGTAAACTAAATTAAAAAAATATTTATTAAAGAATAGTTATGGGAAAAATAATAGGAATAGACCTTGGTACTACCAACTCCTGCGTATCAGTAATGGAAGGCAACGAACCGGTAGTAATTGCCAACGATGAAGGCCGCCGTACAACGCCATCGGTGGTGGCATTTTTGAAAAATGGTGAGCGTAAAGTTGGTGACCCTGCAAAGCGCCAGGCAATTACTAACCCAACCAACACCATTCAGTCCATTAAGCGTTTCATGGGCCGCCGCTTTGATGAGGTGACCAATGAAATGTCGCACTTCAACTACAAGCTGACAAAAGGGGATAACAACACCCCGCGTGTGGATATTGACAGCCGCCTGTATACACCACAGGAATTATCAGCTATGATCCTTCAGAAAATGAAGAAAATAGCCGAAGACTTCTTGGGTTATGAAGTAAAGGAAGCGGTAATAACAGTACCTGCATACTTTAATGACGCTCAGCGCCAGGCAACTAAGGAAGCTGGCGAAATAGCTGGTCTTACAGTACGCCGTATCATTAACGAGCCTACAGCGGCAGCGCTGGCTTATGGCCTTGACAAGCAGCACAAAGACAGCAAAATAGCTGTGTTTGACCTTGGTGGTGGTACGTTCGATGTATCAGTACTGGAGCTGGGTGATGGTATCTTTGAAGTAAAATCAACTAACGGTGATACACACCTGGGTGGTGATGACTTTGATAAAGTGATCATGGACTGGCTGGCTGACGAGTTTAAGAAAGACGAAGCCGTTGAGCTCCGCAAAGACCCTATGGCTTGGCAGCGCCTGAAGGAAGCTTCAGAAAAAGCTAAAGTTGAACTTTCTTCTTCACAGGAAACTGAAATAAACCTCCCTTACATAACAGCGGTTGACGGCGCACCTAAGCACCTGGTACGTAAGCTGACAAGAGCTAAGTTTGAGCAACTGTCTGACAGCCTTATTGAGCGTACCCTGGAGCCTTGCCGCAAAGCCCTGAAAGACGCAGGTCTTAACACAAGCGATATTGACGAAGTGATACTGGTAGGTGGTAGCACCCGTATACCTAAAGTACAGGAAGTAGTTGAGAAATTCTTCGGTAAAAAACCACACAAGGGTGTAAACCCTGATGAGGTAGTTGCAATTGGTGCAGCTATACAGGGTGGTGTACTTACCGGCGAAGTAAAAGATGTATTGTTGCTTGATGTAACTCCGCTTTCATTAGGTATTAAAACAATGGGTGTTGTAATGACACGCCTTATTGAGTCAAATACTACTATCCCTACCAAGAAGAGCGAAACATTCTCTACTGCCAGCGATAACCAGCCAAGTGTTGAAATCAATGTGCTGCAGGGTGAGCGCCCAATGGCTAATGACAACAAAAACCTGGGTCGCTTTATATTAGACGGTATACCACCGGCACCACGCGGCACACCACAGGTTGAAGTGATCTTCGATATTGATGCCAACGGTTTGTTGCACGTAACTGCAAGGGATAAAGGCACCGGCAAGCAGCAGAACATTCGCATTGAAGCGGGAAGCGGCCTGAACAAGGAAGAAATTGAAAGAATGAAGAACGAGGCGAAAGCCAACGAAGAAGGCGATAAAATAGTGCGTGAAAGGGTTGAAAAACTCAATAAGGCTGATGGCGCTATCTTCTCTTCAGAAAAACAATTGAAAGAATATGGCGATAAAATATCCGCTGATAAGAAAGCGGCTATTGAAAGCGCATTAGAGCACCTGAAATCAGTACACAGAGCTGAAGACTTGAATGCTATGGAAAGCGCTGAAGAAGCACTGAACGCAGCATGGATGGCCGCAAGCGAAGAAATGTACAAAGACACACAGGGCGCACCTAACCAGGGTGGCGGCCAGCAGCAGCCGGCAGGGCATGATGACGGCGGTGTAGCAGATGCTGAATACGAAGAAGTAAAATAAACCAACTTTGCAGCAACGCATGGCAGTTGAATAATTTGTAAACGACCGGCTGATGCCGGTCGTTTTTTATAGCTGGCAAACGCTCTTATGCCAATACCCCATGGGCTGGGTTTCCATTAGCCTCATTTTCACAATTTTTAAGTAATTTGTACCTCATTCTGTTTTTTAGGCACAGATTTGATGAAGACTGAAATATGGAGCAAAAATGCATAATTCGCGGGGAGCATTTCAATGAGGTGGATGGTGTTTTATGGAAACATCTGCGGCCCTCAATTCAGCAATACCTCAGAACGCTGAACGACCAATGGCCTGAAGAATCATTCATCTCCTATAAAGCCTTAAACGATCTGCTGAGGGCCTATGTAACTGACATGGCATCGCAACAGATAAGAGAACAACAGACATTGGCAAAAAAAGTACAAGATCGCTTTGCCAATGACAATACCCTCAAACCACTGTTGCATGACCTTCCACAGAGTGAATTAACGTTCGGCGAAAAACTGTCAGACCAAATTGCTGAGTTCGGTGGCAGCTGGACTTTCATTACCATCTTCTTCGTGGTGCTTGTTGGGTGGATGTTTCTTAACGCACTCATCCTGCGTGGCAATGCGTTTGATCCCTTCCCTTTTATCTTCCTCAACCTCGTCCTCTCCTGCCTCGCGGCTATACAGGCGCCAATTATTATGATGAGCCAGAACCGCCAGGGTATAAAAGACCGGCTGCAAAGTGAATATGACTTTAGGGTAAACCTGAAAGCAGAAACCGAGGTGAGAATATTGCATGAAAAACTGGATCACCTGCTGCTGCACCAGCACCGCAACATGTCAGAACTCTTCCAGTTGCAGGTTGATGTTATGCAACAACTGCAAATGAGGCTTGACTCAATGAGTGCCGCCAATACCCCGCCTGATGCAATAAAACCCTAATTTTGCAGAGAATGCATGTCTCTTTTGAACGGTAACCAACATATTATTTCAAGTATACGGGAGCGGATGAAACTGCCCCTGCCAGGCTGGCCCGCACAAGAGCGGATGATGGGCCGCGTAAGACCTATGCCCGCCACTATACCGGCTGATGCCCGGCCGAGTGCCGTGCTGTGCCTCATCTTCCCCCTGGGTGAACGCCTGCACTGCCTGCTCATGAAACGAAAAGAAGACAATACGGCGCACAGCGGGCAGGTGAGTTTCCCTGGTGGCAAATTTGAAACAACAGATGCTGACTATACCGCCACCGCCCTCAGGGAAGCGAATGAGGAACTGGGCATTTTGTCAGCCGAAGTAGACATACTTGGGCCGCTTACATCGTTGTACATACCGGTCAGCAATTTTAATGTGTATCCGTTTTTAGCGTTCACCAACACACGGCCCGCGTACAGCCTGAGCCACCAGGAAGTATCTTATGTGCTGGAGTTGCCAATACATGCGCTGTTTCACAATGACCGCAAGGCCATAACCCATGTCACATCACCTGCCATGCCGGGCGATACCATGAAGGTAAACGCCTATGTATTGGAAGATGAAACAATAATATGGGGGGCAACCGCAATGATATTAGCGGAGATAGAGGCCATTATCCGTGAGGCAGTGGCGTATGAACATTTGTAATTTTTCTGCCTGGCCAAAGATTGTAGGCCCTAAAATACACATACTGATACATAACAATCCCAATTTCTTACCAATTATTTTTCCGCCGTTTTTTTCACCACAGCTGTTAATAATAATACCGCCACATGCC
>JACMPD010000119.1 GCA_014377675.1 Taibaiella sp. | reverse complement strand
GGAGTTATGGACACGGCAGCTATAAAGCCATTATTGACGATCAGGCGCCACACGAGGCAAAGCTTTTATTGCTCAATAGCAGAAAAGCGGAAGAGCACTTAGGCTGGACTTCTAAACTGGGTGCGCGCACTGCAATACAGTGGACTGCAAGCTGGCATGCTGAAAGTGGCCGCTCAGCACTTGACAAATGCATGGAGCAAATAAAGAAATATTTCAGCGAGTAATATAGCCGGATGAAAGTAACTGACTTGCTCAACGGAGCCAAACTGATAACACTGCCCTCATCAACCGACGACCGCGGTTTTTTTGTGAAGACTTTTCACGATACCAACCTAAAGAGCCACGGGATTCATTTTGAGCTGAAAGAAAGTTACTTTTCAACATCAAAAAAAAATGTGATACGCGGTATGCATTTTCAACTGCCGCCACATCAGCATAGCAAAATTGTCTTCTGCCCGCAGGGGGCTATTCTTGATGTGATTATTGACCTGAGGAAAAACTCACCCACTTTCGGTCAACTTCACGCCGAAATTATTTCAGCCGAAAAACATAATGCTTATTTTATTCCTGAAGGCTTCGCACATGGGTTTAAAGCATTGACCGAAGGCGCTATGACCTATTACCTGGTGTCATCAGAATATAGCCAACCGCATGATACAGGCGTAAAATATGACAGTTTCGGATTCGACTGGCAGGTAGACCAACCTATCTTGTCAGGCAGGGACCTGTCTTTTGCCGGGCTCAGTTCATTAGAAAGCCCATTTTAAAATATCCCTCACGGGTATATGCCCTGAAGCATAATAGTATGATTGTATATAGTTTACTGTCGGTAACACTGGCTTTCGCTGCACTTAGTATATGGCTGCTACTTCAATACGGCAATAAATACAGTAATCGGTCGGCGCTTTACCCAATATTGCCACTTTCAATGGCTGTTTTTATCTACCTGTTTGGCACATGGGTATTTCTGTCTATATTTCTAAAACAGCTTTTTGCGATTGTGTTTCTGGTAACACTCATGAGAACAGTGGTAAAAAAACAAAATAAAAAGCTCTCTGCTCCATTACGGATATTACCCATAATCTTCATATTGCTCTTTTCATTGATGTCCGTACTCTACTTTACAGGTACAGCCGGCACACCATTTGGCATTATTGACCTGGCAATGCCTTTTAAAAAGGGCACTTACTTCGTTTTCCAGGGCGGAAAAGGATTGCCCACCAACCTGTTTCACTATACCGGCAGGCGCACGCCCTACGCCATGGACATCATTAAGCTCAATAAATATGGTAATAGAGCCGATGCCATATTTTCAACACAACTTGCTGACTATGAAATATTTGGTGATACTATCTATAGCTCTTGCAGCGGTACTATACTAACAACGGAGACCGATAATCCAGATAATATACCGCCAAACAGGAAGCGAGGCCCGACAAATTTAAACCGTGTGCTGGTGGAAACAGCAACTGCTTATGTATTTATGGGGCATTTGAAACAAGGCAGCGTACTGGTAAAGGCCGGAGATAAAGTAAGTGTGGGTCAGCCTATTGGCCTGGTGGGTAATTCAGGCATGACCCTTGAACCACACTTGCACATACAAGTCCATGCTAAAACTACCGCCGACCTGCCTTGGTACCGCCAGCCACAATTGCTGATACAGTTTAACGGAAAAGAGTATTTGTTATTTGAGGAGATAATAGCTGACAAATAGACTATGCTCCTAAAAATATTAAAATACCTTTTTCTACCGTTACTCCTCCTGGCACTATTAATTGGCGGAGCATACCTTTTATTTCCTGCAAAAGCATTGGTAAATATAGCGAGGCGAATAGATAGCGAAAATACATTAACAATAAACCTGCAGCCATTTGATGGCTTTCCGCCAGAACTCGTACGTCATTTGCAAATTCAACTTCACAGTGTATGCTCGACCGTTATATTGAAAGACGCAGTTCCTTTCCCCCGATCCGCATGGTTTGCACCTAGAGCTCGATACAAAGCTGATACACTCATTGCTCTACTCTCCTCCGCCACCCTTGGTAAGCAAGTTACCATCGGATTGTCAGGCAAAGATATCAGCACTGGTAAAGCTGGCAAGGACTGGGGCGTAATGGGTTTGGGATACCAACCCGGTAAGGCATGTGTGGTTTCAACTTTCCGGCTACGCAAGGCAAATATAAACGAACAATTATATAAAGTTGCGATACATGAATTAGGGCATACCCTTGGTCTGCCACATTGTACCCATCCAGATTGTTTTATGCGCGATGCGGAAGGACATAATTACCTGGATGAGGAAACGAGATTTTGTGATAAATGCACAAAGAAACTTGCTTTTACAGGCATAAATCCTATTGCAGCATCTGTCACAAAATAATGTTCCCCTTACTTCCCTGTCGAAAAATTTCGTCCTGGCTTTATCATTTCTGGATGCGCTGACTGGAAATGAGCGATACCAGGTATGGACACTCTTGACACATACGGATTATCGGTATTGGTGTTGATATAGTCCTGGTGATAGCCTTCCGCCTTCCAGAATTTATTAAGCGGCACTACTGTCGCGGCAATTGGCCTGCCATACTTACCTGATTTATTCAATTCATTTACCATACTGGTGGCGGCGGCCTGCTCTGCAGCGTTGCGGTAGAAAATAACCGATCTGTATTGCGTCCCCCTGTCCGGACCCTGCCCGTTTACCTGGGTAGGGTCTTCCATACCTTCAAAATATACTTTAAGCAACGTGGCATAAGATATTACTGAAGGGTTATAATATACATTTATTGTTTCTGCATGGCCGGTTTTGCCGGTTTCTATCGATTCATAACTGGGGTCTTGAGTACTGCCACCAGCATAGCCCGATACAACTTCCATCACACCTTTTACACTTTCAAAGAGTGTTTCCTCATGCCAGAAACACCCGGCCGCAAAGGTTGCCTGGCTGTACTTAGATAAATCTTTTACTTTATCTTTTGAATAGTTTTTGGCTACAGTAGCCTGTTGCTGTGGTGGAACAGTTTGGCCGCAGGAAACAAAACTTATGGCAGAAAAAACCGCGATGGCACTTAACGTTACTATTTTCATTATCGTAGTGTATTTGAATTATTAACGCACTTATAAACCGTTTGGTTTTAACAAGCCACTATTTAACTATTCCTTTACTTTATCTGCCGACTGAGTATAAACCTGTTACATATCCTTTAACAACTCAGGCCGGCGCTCCCCGGTGCGCTTTATTGACTGCTCCTGCCGCCAATCATCAATTTTCTTCGGGTCGCCACACAACAGTATATCGGGCACGGGCCATCCCCTGAAGTCAGCCGGGCGGGTGTAGACCGGCGGTGCCAGCATTCCATCCTGAAACGAATCAAACAGAGCTGAAGTTTCGTCATTAAGAACCCCGGGTATAATTCGGCCTACTGCATCAACAACAACAGCCGCGGCCAGCTCTCCGCCGCTCAGCACGTAGTCCCCAATGGAAATCTCCATGGTTACGTAGTGTTGGCGTATTCGGTCGTCAATACCTTTATAATGCCCGCAGATGATAATTATATTTTCTTTTAACGAAAGTGTGTTAGCAGCTTTCTGGTTAAAGAGAACACCGTCAGGCGTCATAAATATAACTTCGTCATAAGTGCGTTCTGCCTTTAGCTTATCAAGCAATATTGCCAGTGGTTCGGGCATCATTACCATACCCGCCCCACCGCCGAACTGGTAGTCGTCAACCTGACCCTGCTTATATGGGGTGTAGTCACGTGGGTTGTGGAGGTGTACCTCCAGCAGGCCACGGCTTTGTGCCCTTTTCATTATTGAGTGCTCAAAAGGGCTGGCTAACAGCTCAGGCAAAACGGTAATAATATCAATACGCATTATGTAAAATATAAAAAAGCAGCAGGTATTCCTGCTTACAAGAAAATAATTAATCTAAATATACCTCCAGCAACCCATGCGGCAGCTCAACTATGAGCCGTTTTGATCTTATGTTTACTTCTTTCAGTATGGGCTCAATCAAGGGTATCAAAACCTCTTTCCCTTCATACATCAGCTTACCCAGCCATTGATTGGTGGTCTGCATCACATCTTCTATAGTGCCTAGCAAGCCATGATTGACGTCAGTGAGCGTGAAGCCTATCCACAGCAGCGGAGATTGTTTCGCATAGGCAGCCAATATTTCTTCATCTACGTATACACTCTTAGCCACCAATCGTTTAGATTGCTCTATCGTACCTAAGTCCTCAAGATTTATGACAAACTCTTTACCGTTATTGATCTTAAATTCTGCTACGAAATAAGGTATGAAACTTCCTTTTTGCATTTCTACCATTAAAGCCTGCCCCTTTTTCAGCCATTTGGAGTCAGCGGCAATATGAGTCATTATAACCGCACCGCCCAGGCCATGGGTGGCTACTATCTTACCTACTCTTATCATCTTTAGTTTAATAAGTGCCGTTCAGTAAATAATTTTGAGCACTATTGGCACAAATTTAGAAAATCTGCGCATCAGTAACGCATACATTTCTATCTTGCAGCAAATACAGTTGATAAATGGAACGTTTTACAGGCCTGATAGGTATTGTATTAATTTTAGGAATAGCATTTTTATTCTCTAATAATAAGAAAAGAATTAATTACAGGCTCGTAGCCAGTGGCCTTACCCTGCAGGTCATCATTGCGATACTGGTACTCAAAGTACCGGTTGTAAACCAGTTTTTCCAGTACCTCGGTCATGGTATGCAGAAGCTGGAAAGTTTTGCTCAAGAAGGGGCAGGCTTCGTTTATGGTGGGGTTGGCATTGTAGACAATACGGGCAAGGTCTCCGGCTATGGCGCCGTACCGGCTTTTGTGTTTGCATTTAATGTAACTGCTACTATTATATTGGTGTGTGTGTTAGTTGCTATACTATATTATTTTAAAGTAATGCAATTCATTGTGAGCATTGTGGCAAGAGGAATGAATTTCATTATGCGGGTGAGCGGCGCCGAAGCGCTAAGCAACGTGGCAAGTGCATTTGTTGGCCAAGTGGAAGCACAGGTAATGATAAGAGCCTACCTGCCAACCATGACCCGCAGCGAACTTCTTGCCTCCATGAGCGGCAGCCTTGCCTGTATAGCAGGCGGTATATTGATTGTTTACGCCAATATGGGAGCTAGGGCAGACTACCTGATGGCAGCCAGCCTGATGGCGGCACCAGGCGCATTAGTTATTTCCAAAATAGTTTTCCCTGAAACAGAAATATCGCCCACAATGGGTAAGGTAAAGCTGGACGTGCAAAGTGGCTACACCAACCTGATAGATGCCATATCGCATGGAGCTGCAGATGGTTTCAAGATAGCTATGAACGTAATAGCCATGCTGATCGGGTTTATCGCCTTAATAGCGCTTTTGAATTATATACTTGGGCATATTAGCTGGACGGTAACTGATGCAGTGACGCATGTGCCACACATACAGAAGCTTTCACTTGATTTTATCTTTGGCAAGCTGTTCTATCCATTCGCCTGGGCTATGGGCGTGCCTGTAACTGATGTGCAGAGTGTAGCTACCTTGCTGGGTCAAAAAATAACGATAAATGAGTTTATAGCTTTTGGAAACCTGACACACCAAACTGTACCTGTGGTAACCCCCAAAGGTCTTACGATCGTAACCATTGCTATATGTGGTTTTGCCAATTTCAGCAGCGTGGGCATGCAGATAGGCGGCATTGGTGCACTGGCGCCTGAAAGGCGGGCTGATCTTGCCAAACTGGGCATGAAAGCTTTATTGTGTGGTACACTTGCCTCCTATTTATCTGCTACTATCGCAGGTATATTGTTTTAGTGGCTGCTTCAGACGGGCAGCTTCCGTACTTCGAGTTCATCAGCGCATGCTGCAAGCAATTCGGCGATAGTGCGATTAAACACAAGATGTACCAAGGCCGGGGCTATTTCGGCCAGCGGCAGCAACACAAATTTGCGCTCCTGCATAAAAAGATGTGGGATTGTGAGTTCCTGGCTCTGTAACAAAAGCTCATCATAAAAGAGAATATCTATATCTATTATTCTCGGCCCCCACTTTACCTGTCGGTGGCGGCCGAGGGAAGTTTCAATATCCAGAATAGACTGCAGTAATGCAAATGGATTCAGGGTTGTACGTAGCTGAACGCACATATTTAGAAAATCGGGCTGATCCTCAATTCCCCATGCACTGGTTTCGTACAAATGAGAAAGGAGCAAAACTTCACCGGTCTCTTGCCCAAGTAAATCAATAGCCTTATTCAGCCACAGTTCCCTGTCCCCCTGGTTGCTACCTAATGATAAATACACATTACTCATAAAGGCGGCAAAGTTAAATGCTTTGCATTGTGCATTTATAGATTTATCTTCGGCAGCATAAATAAAACAGGTACATGAAAATATTTTTTTCTTTAATGCTCCTTTTCCTTCCATTCCTCTGCCGCGCAAGCGCAGCAGACTCCGCATGGCTGGTGCAGAACTATACCAAAAAAGAGGTATCAATAAAAATGAGGGACGGCATAAAGCTTTATACAATAATATATGAACCCAAAAACCATACAAAGCCCCACCCTATCTTAATTAACAGAACACCCTATTCTATTGCACCCTATGGCGACAATGTGTTTAAGGCTTTCTGGAATTCGCACTACATTGATTATTTCAAAGCCTATTACATAATAGTATTGCAGGATGTAAGGGGAAAATACATGAGCGAGGGTGAGTTCATGGATGTGCGCCCTTTTATACCCAATAACGACCGCCAGACCGATGAAGCCAGCGACACTTATGACACTATAGAATGGCTCATAACCCATGTAAAACATAACAATAGAAAAGTAGGTATTTTTGGTATCTCCTACCCGGGCTATTATGCCACTATGGGGGCACTTTGCGGGCATCCGGCACTCAAGGTTGCCAGCCCGCAGGCACCTGTAACGGAGTGGTTTTTAGGCGACGACTTTCACCATAACGGTGCTTTTATGGAGATGGATGGTTTTAATTTCTATAGTTCATTCGGCAAGCCAAGACCAATACCGGCAAAAACCGGGGCCCCTGGCTTCCAGTATTATACAAGGGATAACTACAAATTTTACCTGGAGGCAGGTCCGCTTAAAAACCTGGCCAGACTGATGGGCGACAGCGTGAAATTCTGGAAAGATCTATATGACCATCCCAACTATGACCAATGGTGGCAGAACCGGAATACACGGAAATTCGTAAAATACATTTCAAAAAATACAGCAACTCTTGTGGTTGGAGGCTTGTTTGATGCCGAAGACTGCTATGGCGCATGGAACCTGTACAAGTCAATAGAAAACGACGCACATAACAATAACAAACTGGTGATGGGGCCATGGTCACACGGGGGCTGGGCACGTGGCTCAGGGGAATTTTTAGGTAACGCCCGCTTTGGAAAGAAGAATTCGGAGTATTACCAGAAAAATATTGAGGAGCCATTTTTTGCGTACTACCTGGAAGGAAAGGGAAATATTAAAAAGATAAAAGAAGCGAATATCTTTTTCAGCGGGGTAAATGAATGGCGGTCCTTAAGTCAATGGCCGCCAGCTAACAATCGCAACACTATACTTTACTTTAATGCGAATGGAAAACTTAACGAACAGCGGCCGGCCGGCACGGGCGAAAATTTTGCCAGCTACTATACCAGCGACCCGGCAAAGCCTGTGCCGTATGCGGAAGGAATACACTTTGCCCGCACAAAAGAATATATGACTGATGACCAACGGTTTGCGGCTCAAAGGCCGGATGTACTTGTATACCAGACCGACACCCTGCCCACTGCCGTAACACTGGGAGGTGCAGTAATTGCAGACTTGTATACGACTATAAACACAACTGATGTTGATTTTGTAGTGAAACTGATAGATGTTTTTCCTGATAATTTTAAATATGATTCAACTGTTGATGGGCCGGGGAATGGCCGCGACTATACAATGGGCGGCTACCAGATGCTGGTAAGAGGCGAAATAATGCGCGGGCGTTACCGCAATAGTTTCAGCGACCCTGCCCCATTTGTACCTGGAAAACCAACCGAGGTTAGATTTGAGCTTCCTGATGTAGCACATGTGTTTAAAAAAGGACACCGCATTATGGTGCAGGTACAAAGTACCTGGTTCCCGCTTGCTGACCGTAACCCGCAACAATTTGTAGATATATATCATTGCGATGCGAAAGATTTTATACCCTGTGATGTGCAGATACACTGCGATGAAATCCATCCGTCGGCAATTATCCTACCCATACTGTACAATAACTAATTACTTAAAAGAATTATGAGTAGAGGAGAATCAAAACACATACATAAGTTAGTTAATTCATAATCATGCAGGAAGCATCACTTTAAAGGTGCTGCCATGCCCTGGTTTGCTCTCGGCAATGATTGCCCCCTTGTGGTTCTCAATCACTTTTTTCACGATTGCAAGCCCTACTCCACTGCCGCTATATTCCGACTTACCATGCAGGCGGGTGAACATCTGGAAAATTTTATCAGCATAGTGCTGCTCAAAGCCTATTCCATTATCTGCAATCTCTATTAGATGCAGTTTCTGGCCAGTATCATTACCAGGGCCGGCAGTTATCACTATTTCAACCTGCCGCTCACTGTGACCGTATTTGATGGAGTTACTAATCAGGTTCTGAAAGAGTTGCTGCAACTGTCTCCTGTAGCCTTTCACAACAGGCAAGGTATTGGTTTTGATTATCACCTGCTTTTGCTGAATGTCAAGATCAAGGTCTTCCATCACCTGCTTTATAGTTTCATTAAGATCAATATCTTCCTTCTCATGTGGTACCTGGCTTACATGGGAGAAAAGTAAGAGGTCATTAATTAATGACTCCATTCTATGTGAAGCTTTTTCAATTCTTTCAAAGGTAGCCAGTTCACTTTCCTGTAGCCGGTTCGTCAGTTGATTTTTCAACACGGTATTAAATACTAATATCTTTCGTATCGGTTCCTTTAAATCGTGGGAGGCAGCATGTACGAACTCTTCAAGATGCTGGTTAGACCGTTCCAACTCGGTAATTTTGCTTTCCAATTCCTGTTGCAGGCGCATGACTTCTGTAAAATCAGTAAAGTGAACGACTACTTCGGTATCTAATTTTGTTGCACTCATGCGGTTATGAAGGTCAAGACCGTCCACGTTATAATGCAGGTCCCAGGTATTTGCCACACCGGAAGTGAACACTTCAGCAACCTTCACAAAACTGCTTGTCTGGAAGTAACCGGGAAAAAACTCGCTCACTTTTTTATTCTGAAGGTCTGCAGGTGTTACATTAGCGTATGCTGAATAGGCGTTATTCGTGATTTTAAAACAGAAATCAATGATTTCCCCATTTTCCACAATCGGCTCCAATACCTGCAACGGTTCCTGGAACAGATTGATAATATTCTGCAGATAATGATTGGCCTGCAACAGTGAATATTGTGCATTTTTCAGTTCTACTGTGCGTTGCTCAACAATTTCCGCAATATGTTGACGCCCAAGAACGGCCTGTGTTGTTTCCATACAAGTGACCAATACACCGCATATAATGTAATCATCGCCAAAAGCAGGACTATAACTGAAGGTCCAGTATACCTCTTCAAGATTCCCGTTGCGATAAATGGGAAGCAACTGATCCTCAAACCAAACTGCCTTTCCGGTTGTCATTACCTGGCTGATGATAGGGCCAATAAAATCCCATATTTCAGGCCAGATATCACTGCCCTTTCTCCCTATAGCAGGATGCTTTCCATCTATCCCCAAGCTTGGGCGGTAAGCATCATTGTAAAAACAAAGAAGATCATCGCCCCAGAAAAGAAACATTGGAAATGACGAATGCAATATATTGCCAAGGGTAATTACCAGGCTCGTTGGCCAGTTATCAATAGGGCCGATAACAGTGCCTGACCAGTCATAAGTCAAGATAAGTTCGCCCGCCTCTCCACTATTATTAAAAATAGTTTTAACACCGGTATGTACAGTAGCTGATTCCACAGAAAAAAACTTGAGAATAAATATAAGACTTTTTACTTACCATGTAATTGCACCTGGGCTAATAATTCCCTCGATACATCAATTATTTATTCGCCATGGTCACCAGCACCAGCCTGCCGCCTTCCTCTTTTGAGAGCAGCAGTTTCTGTCCATCAGTTATTTCAACCATAGTGCCGGTGGGAATGTCTTTATCAGCCGTAAGGTCTTTAAGTGACGTAAGGCGCTGATTTACGAATACCCACTTGCCATTGAGTATGGTAAAATACCCTGCCGGTATTTTTTGCTCTGCGGTCAGCTTTTCATTTCTGATGGTATTTCGGTTGGTGTGCCATAAGAAAATGTACTGGTTATTGTATACCATAAGCCTGTGGTTTTCAGGCTTCCAAACGCCAGGCCTAAACTGATAATACAAGTCAAGAACAGGCAAAGTACCCACATGTGGAGTGCCGCAAAACGGGCATTTTGGTTTGTGGGTATTGTCAAACACGTACCATTTCTGTTCGCAGGCGGGGTTGCCGCATGGTTGCAGCAGGTCGGTTGTTTTTAATAATGCCTGCTCCCACTGGTCAGCGGTCGGGCGACTGTTGGGGTGATGCAGGCCGTTAATAAAAGCATGGTCAAATAACTCTTTGAGGTATGGACCAGTGACCGTATAAGGTATTTTATTCACATCAGCCCATGGCAATTCCTTGGGGTTTATCTGGTTTATCTTTGGCCGGTTGCTGTGGTCAGTGGGGTGCTCTATAAATAATGCTTTTTCTCCCATTGAAAGGAGGTCATCTTTTTCAGTATCCATGTCATGCACCTTCCCTCCCTTCAACGGGTGACGGTACAGGAGGTACATGTATATCATTACGGCCAGGGCATGAAGGTCAGTAAGGCGGTTAGGCAGTTTCCGGTTCGGGTCGTCCTTCTTAAGATGTTTTGTTTCCAATACCTCCGGGGCTATAAAGTCGGCCGTACCTATTACATCAGGCGGAAACAAGCCGGGCACAACAAGCCCATCAATATCAATTATAGCTGCGGTCCGGCTCACCGGGTCAATAAGCACATTTTTATAGGAAAGGTCAGAATGGGCAAGGCCTGCTGCATGTAGCCGCTTTACTCCCCTGGCAATATTCACGCATATCTGAAAATAGCTCAGCCAGTTGCCAAGTTCACTGTCGTCAAGCCGAAGCGCGAATTGCTTGTTCCGGAATTTAGCTGATGCAAACCACTTCCCTTCTTTCTCTTTTCCTTTTATCAGGTCATTATTTGCATATCCTTTCGCGAAAAAGAAATTCCCATTGTATACAGGTACCACCAGGCCCACCTGTTTGTTCTGCTCTACCACATCTGTAGGCCAGCTGTATAGTTGCCTGTAATATGCGCCACCTTCCTTATTAAAAAAACTGTCATAGTACTGGGTAACAATTTTTTTCAGCCGTTCCCGTGAATTGAAATCCTGTGGGTCGCGGTAAAAGGCCACAACGTAAGATTTGTCAGGGCTGAAAAATACGTCTTTCATACCGCCACGCATGGGTTCTCCCGTATCAACGTATTGATACGATTTACCGTTAATAATAGAAGTCACTGATTTTACCTCGTTCATGGCTAGCAGGAATAAACTACATTAAAAAACAATTGCCAGCGTTCTGTCGTCATGGTTGCCAGCGCTCCAGAAGTCCATCCATAGGGACAGTTGCTGAGCAACATCGGCATTGCCGGTTTTGAATTCAACTTTTATGCCGTCGTCATTATTGCCCTCAATGTCTGAGATGAAGGAACGCCAGTTTTCTGCTTTTTCCAGGTTGGCTTCCACAACAAACTTTGGATCATAGACGCCATCTGTCATCATCATCAGGTAAGCGAAATCTTCAACCAATTTGAATTTGAAGCGTGTAGCGAATTTATCAGATGTAAATATTTCCGGCATGGTGATGAAACGAGTACCTCCGCCATATTCTCCAACATCTAACCAATTCATTAAAGTAACTTCGGTCAAATCTTTGCTTATCAATCCTATAGGACAGTCACCAACCCCAAAAGATAAAAACGCATACCCAAACTCATATTTTTTAAATAAAGTAAATATAAGTGTGCTATGAAAATCCTTTAGGGCATCGCCGGTTTCCTTTGAAAGATTTAATATTTGTTGATGTGCCGCCCATGCCGCTTTGGAGAGGCAGTCATATATTAACTGACTTAATTTTTTTTGATTTTCTTCCCCACCCTCTTTTTTAAAGGTAGAAATGACGATGTCAAAGGAAGTAGCCACATCAACTGTAAAATAACCGGCTACGAAATCAATAACTGCTGCGCAGGCAAGTTGTGATCCTTTGCGGGATAAGTGCGCTGAACCTGCCCCGTCAGATACCGCAACGACTGACCACCCATTATTATTAAAATGCTTGTATGCGAAATCATCGTCTCTGAAGGTACCCGAATTTGCATGTGAGCGGCCTCGCTTTGATACAACTACTATATTGCGTTCTCCGAATCCATCAGATTGCGCTACATCCTCTTCCTTCCAATATTTGGCTTCTCTATCGCCGGGTTTGTTTTTCCAAAGTGTCTTTGGGTCAGGGTTTATAGTTAGTGTGATTGCTTTTTCATGCAACGGACTATCCATCGTTTCTCCCTGTATTCTGAAAGCGAACACGAACCTAATTTCCCCGCTAACTGAGGGTATGCCATTAACCGATAAATTATCCGCTCCGACTGTCAGACCGGGCATTTCGCCAACCGCAGTAAGTGCATAATCGCTTAAATCTGCCCAGCCGAGTTGAGCAAGATCCATAACGGCAGTATAAGATTTACCAACTGTTGCATTAGGGATAAGTACCTGTTGGCGGGCAATTTCCCCAAGCCTGTTTTTTATCCTCCACTTTTCAAGCAGCATTTTTTCATTCCGGCTTATTTCGTTAACTAATAATACATTAGCTTCATCACTCACAAATTCTTCAAATACAGATGGCTTTGTGGCATCAGTTTTTATGTTTTTATTATCGAAGAGCGTTTGTATAAATACTTTGGCGTCACTCATTATTGCAAATTAAACAAATGAAAGAAAAATAAGCAATAAGTTATCCACCAACAGTTTGTTGTATTATAATGAATATCGAAGCTGTAAATCTGGCTTTCCCAACCATTCAAAGGTAAAAATATGAAGTATTATATCATCATCAACAGCATTTTAGTCAGTACCGTCATTTGCTATGGGACTGGTATGGCAATTATTTTGTTGTCATAAGTGGCATAGCCTGAAAGCAGTTAAATTAGAAAGAAGCAAGACTTGCCTTTATCATTTCAAGGCATTCGTCAACCTGTTCTTTAGTAATAATAAGAGGCGGAGCGAATCTGATACGGTCACCATGGGTAGGCTTAGCCAACATGCCATGTTTTTTCATACTCATACAAATGTCCCACGCAGTATCCTTTTTAGGATGGTTAATAACTATTGCGTTGAAAAGCCCTTTCCCTCTTACTATTGAAATGAATTCGCTATTCATGGCCGTAAGTTGCTGCCTCAGGTAAGTGCCCTGAATATCAGAATTTTCCGCCATATGCTCATCTTTCAACACTTGCAGTGCCGTGATAGCTACTTTACAGGCCAAAGGATTGCCGCCGTAAGTTGATCCATGTTCGCCAGGTTTTATAGTAAGCATTATTTCATTATCAGCCAGCACCGCCGAAACCGGCATTGTGCCGCCGGATAGCGCCTTGCCCAATAATAATATGTCAGGGCGAACTTCTTCATGATCGCACGCCAGCATTCTGCCGGTTCGCGCAAGTCCGGTTTGTATTTCATCAGCAATAAGCAATACGTTCTGCTCCTTACATAGTGCAGCTGCTTTTGCAAGGTAACCTTCATCAGGCACCACTACACCCGCCTCGCCCTGAATGGGCTCAACAAGAAAAGCGATAACATCAGGGTTCATAAGCACTACTTCGAGTGCTTTAATATCATTATAAGGTATTAACTCAAATCCCGGGGTGAATGGCCCGAATCCCCTGCGGGAATCAGCATCAGTGCTAAAAGACATTACACTTATTGTTCTTCCATGAAAATTATTGGTACAGGTAATTATTATTCCTTTGTTTTCGGCCACCCCCTTTACTTCATAGCCCCACCTGCGTGCCAGCTTGAGTCCGGTTTCCACAGCCTCTACACCGGTATTCATTGGCAGCACCTTATCATACCCAAAATATCCGGTTATGTATTCCGCATAGTCACCCATAATATTATTATGGAATGCTCGCGAAGTGAGCGTTAACTGTTGCGCCTGCTCTATAAAAGCATCTATAATACGCGGATGACAATGCCCCTGATTAATAGCGGAATAACCTGACAGGAAATCATAATACCGTTTTCCGTCTACATCCCAAACAAATACACCCTTGCCTTTTGTTAGTACAACCGGCAGCGGATGATAATTGTGCGCTCCGTACTGCTCTTCTTTTTCCAGGAAATATTTAGTTCCGCGCGATTCTTTTTTAGTGGCCTGCATTATGCAAAATTACAGGTTTATCGGCTAAATTACCATTTAGCAGTCTATATTATTTGCTATTGAACCTTACACTAATAGCTATTTGCTTCGTTGCCTTATCTTGGTTATCATTGGCCCGAATGTTTCATCGTGTACCAGGCTGTCAAACTTTACCCATTTTAAGCCCGTTGATTCATCAGGATTGTAAGCAACTGTTCCCTCGCCACTGTAGCTGAAAAGATATCGGAAATCATAATGATAATGGCCCTCCTCCATCTTTCTTGGGTTTTCGGGTATGTAATGCACATCAATATCAAATGGCACGCTATCGTATTCCTGCACAGGCAAGTGCAACATATGCGCGGGTTCTATACCTGTTTCTTCCACCGCTTCCCTTATTGCTGATGCCAGAAGTGAACAATCTCCCTCCATATGGCCGCCCGGCTGCAACCAGCGGTTGAGCGACTTATGCCGAAGTAACAATATCTCTTCAGTCTCTGCCAATATAATAAAAGCACTGGTTGTTAAATGTCCTTCAAAGTTTTTACGGTCAAACTGGCTACCTTCTGCTACTCTTTTCATATATCCCATAAAAATAGCGAGGCGCTCCCGCTCGCCAGGATACAATGAAAGGTAAATTTCGAGGTAGTTGAATATATCACTTAGGGTTGTCATAAATCAAAACTTTGGATTGAGATAAGATTGAATTATCGGGTTCTTAAATTGGAGACAGCAAATTATTGATTGACCCACTTCATTAAGCTAATTACCTGCATGGCCTCCTTTACATCATGAACTCTTAAAATATTAGCTTCTTGTTGCAGTGCTATTACATGCAGTGCTGTAGTGCCGTTGAGGGCATTGGCAGGATTTACGCCAAGTGGCTTGCAGACCATAGATTTACGGGAAATGCCGGCGAGTACCGGGCGGCCCAACGCCCTGAATATATTAAGATTGCGCAACAACTGAAAGTTATGTTCCGTAGTTTTCCCGAAGCCGAAGCCCGGGTCAATAATAATATCCTGTATACCTGCTTTTGTGCAGTCACCAACCAGGCCAGCAAGGTATTCAAATACCTCTGTGACCACATCATCATATTGAGGATTTTGCTGCATTGTAACTGGGCTGCCCTGCATGTGCATGGCAATATAGGGCACCTGCAGGCCTGCGACTACTTTGAGCATATCAGTGGTAAATTTTGCTCCACTTACGTCATTGACTATATCAGCCCCGGCGGCCACGGCCTCCCGTGCTGTGGTTGTATTGTAAGTATCAATAGAAAGCCATGCGTCCGGAAACCGCCCCTTTACGCCCGAAATCACCGGGAGTATGCGCCTCAACTCTACCCCTGGGTCAATGAGTGGCTCACCGGGTTTGGTACTGGCTCCCCCAACATCTAATATGCTGGCTCCGGAGTGAAGCATAGTTTCTGCATTGCGAAGCAGGTCATCCACATTACTGCCCTCCCCCATATTATAAAAACTGTTAGGTGTGGCGTTCAGTATGCCCATTACTACAGGCCCACTCAGGTCTAATATTCTGCCCTTACTTCGCAATGTCTTGTTCACCGGCAGTGCCATCATATTATTTTCCGTTTTTCTTTCTGTGTTTTCCAGTTTCATTACCTTTGGCACTATACCGGGTTAAAGGTATAGATAAGCACTAAATTAATTAATAGATGCAGCATACGCTCACACAATATAAATCAGTTGTTGCAGGTTGTGAAGACTTGTTTGTTAAAAAAGCCTTTGACTATGGTACTTCATGGCGCGTACTGAGGCCAATATCAATTGTCGATCAAATATATATAAAGGCATGGCGCATCAGGCAGATACAGGAAATAGGTAACCAAAAAATATCTGATTCTATTGAAAGTGAATTCGTGGGTATCGTTAACTACGGAATAATCGGCCTTATTCAGTTTGCTTTGCCCGCAGGCGCCACTGTAGAAGCTACGGCAGAACAGGCAAGGGAATGGTATACTGCACAAAAAGAGCAGGTTGAGGCTCTAATGCTGCAAAAAAACCATGACTATGGCGAAGCCTGGAGGGAAATGTCACAACAATCATTTGTTGATCTGATACTCGTGAAGCTGTTGCGCATAAAGCAAATACTGGCTAACAACGGGCAAACGAAAGTATCAGAAGGCATAGACGCTAATTTTGTTGATATTATTAACTATGCTATTTTTGCCTTAATAAAAATAACCGAGGAGAGAACCGCATAGACAACAGCGCAGTATAAAATGAGAATTTTATACTGCGTGTACTAAAACGAACATAGAGATATGAAATGGAAATTATTATTTTTACTTGCTTTTACCACGTTGCAGGCGGCAGCACAACAAGCAACTAACCTATACAAATGGGCTAAAATAGCACCGGCCGAAATGCCGGTCAAATCGCAACAGCCCGACTACAACCTTACCGTTTTGCTGGACGAATCAACTTTTACAAAAGAAAAATTATATAGTAACGCTGAGTATTATTACGAAAAATTATTTTCAACTTCCCTTACAAAAAAAGAAGGTAACAATAAGATTTCCGGGGTCGGCACCTATACATTCGGCCTGTCCAACAATAATGATGACCAGGGAGACTATACAGCAAACTACGTATTAGATGTGGTTGTAAAGAATGGCAGATACACTATGCATATGCATTCTTTTACCGTAACACATGAGGGAGTAGAAATAAATGTAGTGAACCGAATAGACGCAGCGGCAAAGAATGACAGGACTGCAAAACGCCTGTTAGACAGCTTTCACCGGAAAAATAAGGATGAACTGAAAAAATTATATGATACCATGGAACTTGAAACGCTGCCGTGACAATCAACACAAGGCTACATGATGCATCAAATGCCAGTAATCAATCCCTTTGAACGTGTTTTTGGAAACCATACCCATATACCAGTTATCAATTACAACATCGGCAGGTTTGGCGGATAGCGACTTTCTCCTTAATTATAATGCATGTAAAGCTATCCGCAGATAATGATGACAAAAAAAATTAACATCTATAAAATACCGCCTGTTCGCTATATGCTCAAAAAAGCGCATGGGGTTGTTTTGCCGGGAGTTAATGGTGCGACGCTTTACCAGGTGAGCAAGTTTTTTTTCAAAGAACTGCGAAGAGTAAAGCTAACCGAACGCACCGCAGCTGTTACTTACAATTTTATAATGGCTTTGCCTCCTACTTTTCTGTTTCTTTTCTCCCTTGTACCCTACCTGCCCTTAAAAAATGTACAGCAAACCATCCTCATTACCCTGAAGCTGATGACCCCCAACCACAAAATTTATGTGGCTGTGAGCGGCATTATTAAAGATTTTATGAATAATCAACACCACGATGTATTATCGTCAGGGCTGTTGCTTGTATTGTTTTTCTCATCTAATGGCATGGTTGGCCTGATGAAGAGCTTTGATAAAAGCCTCACGCTTTATAAAAAACGTTCAGGTCTCCAGCGAAGGTGGACAGCGATAAAGCTTACCCTAATGCTTATATTAATGAGCATAATTACCTTATCAGTACTCATCCTGCAAAATAAAAGCCTTAACAAATGGGCGCTAAAAATATACCCACACCTCGTGGCCGTGAAAATACTAAGTTATGTTATACTTATACTTGTAATATTTACTACAATATGCCTAATCTACACTTATGGGCCCTCCCTCAGGCAACGCTTTAGTTTCGTGAGCGCGGGATCTGTATTTGCTACAGTGGCATCGCTTTCCGCCACATCAGTATTTTTCTTTTTGGTTAATAATTTTCTGAATTATAATAAAGTATATGGCTCCATAGGCACTTTAATCGCCTTTATGGTATTGGTCTGGCTCAATACACTAATAATACTCCTTGGTTATGAATTAAATGTGAGTATATTGCTTGGTAAACTATCGCAGGAACAAAACTTTGATGAACATGATGAAGAATAGTGCGATAACGGGCGCCACATGCGTATTACTACTTTTTATAACAGGTTGTAGTAATGTGGATCAACTGCCGGATAAAGTGACATTTACAGAACACGTTGCGCCTATTTTATATAACAACTGTACTATATGCCATAGTGAAAGCGGCGGAGCGCACTTCCGGCTGGTAACCTGGACGGAGGCGCAGCGGACTGCGGCAGCTTTAGCATATGTAACCAAGGAAAGACTTATGCCACCCTGGCCTGCTGATGCGCACTATACCGAATTTATAGGGCAGCGGGGCCTTACAGAAAGGGAAATCAAAATTATTGCCAAGTGGATAACAGACGGTACTACGGAAGGGCCCAAGGATAAAATGCCGCCACTACCCCATTTTCCGCAGGGGTCTCTGGCGGGCGAGCCTGATATGCGCATAGCGGTGCAACCTTATTTCTTAAAAAGTAACAGTGCTGACCAGTTTCTTTTGGTAAAAGTTCCATTTGAATTACCGGCAGATACTTTTGCAAGTCTGATAGAATTTGTGCCCGGCAACCGAAGGGTTGTACACCATGTAAATGGCGATATGGTGAAGTATGATTTCAGCAAGAAAAATAATGTGTTTGCTGGTGAGCAGATTGTAAATATGGAAAAGGATACTGATAACCT
>JACMPD010000118.1 GCA_014377675.1 Taibaiella sp. | reverse complement strand
TTTACCAGATGGATAAACTGGCGGGGTATGCCGGCGCTTCGCTCAGCTCTATATATTATAATTACTTTGCCGGTTCGCCTTTCTCCTTACTCCCGGTATCATCAGGCCAGACAGCCGGCATTACTACCGGCATGTTCCTGCTGAACACACGCAATACCGGCGGCTCAACCATTGACTTGTACCATGTAATAGGTAACTGGTGCTGCACACCATTTATGACGTATACCACCATTTCGACCACCGCCTACAGCCTGCCCGCTGACGCGCAACAACTGGGAACCACTGACCTGCTGGATGTGGGCGATTGCCGCGCTCTCAGCGGCTTTTATTTAAACGGCAACATTCATTTCGCGTTCAACTGCAACGCGGGTACAGGGTTTACCGGTATTAATTACAGCAGGCTTAATATAGCCGCCAATACTATTTCATCATCCATCCATGGCCTTACCGGGTTTGATTATGCTTACCCCTCGCTCGCTTCTTACACTACCTCCGCCACAGATCCGTCTGTTATTATAGGTTACGGACGGTCAGGCGGTTCTGTTTATCCTGAGATTAGAGCTGTAAACTGCGATTCGGCCATGGCCTGGTCAGGTTCCACACTGGTAAAGGCGAGCACATCTTATATCACCGGTACTTCCGGCCTTGCCCGCTGGGGAGATTATACAGGAGCTGCCCGCAAACACAACAGCGCCAACCCCTCTGTATGGATCAATGGTATGTTTGGCAACGCGGCCCACAACTGGAATACATGGATAGCTGAAATTCATGATGCCACTACTTTCCCATGTCTTAATCCTGATACATTATCAGTAACCGCCATTACCACTACCTCGGCCGTACTGCACTGGAATACCAAACCCGGTGCTGCTACTTATAATGTACAGTACCGCCCATCCACTACTGCTACATGGACCAATACCACCGCGACCACTAACTTAAAATCACTCACCGGTCTCACGCCGGCCACGCATTATGAGTTTCAGGTGCAGACCCGCTGTTTCGGTACCGATTCCAGCACTTTTAGTTTGTCTGATACGTTTACCATTTTAGCACTGCCCAACAGCTTGCAGCTTACCTCCGTGAAAAGCCCTTCAGCAGTCTACCCGAACCCGGTTACAGACAACTTTTCAGTCAGTTTTCAACTCAATGCCGCCACTGCTGTTCACATTACCATCACTGACGTTAACGGCAGACTGGTAAAAGACTTGTTTGAAGGTAAGGCAGCCGAGGGAGTTAACGAATTTTCATTCAATAAGGCCAACCTGGCACCCGGCGTTTATTTTCTGCAAATAGGTGCAGGTGCTACAGTTATCAGCAGTGAGAAAATAGTAATTTCAAGATAACCTAAAGCATTTTATAATCAGAAAAACATCGTTAAATTTCATTTTTTCTTTTTTTTTAACAAAATCAGCAAATATTTAACAAAAAAAAGGTAAAATTATTTTTGGCTTTTACGATTTATCTTTGTGAAAATCCACTTACCTTTACATCAAACATTTTATATCATAAAATCGAAAAAAATGAAAAGATTATCTTTACTCCTCCTTTCGTGTGCTGTGGCGTCTTTTTGTCAGGCGCAACTCTTACGTCGCCCTATCAACGACAATATTACCGCTAACCCGAGGCAGGCTCCGGCGGCTATTTTAAATGATAAAAATTGTGCGCCAACTACGCGTACCGCGGCTAAAACAACGGCGACCGCTTTCTATACTGAAACTTTCGGTACAGGTACTGCCGCTTCATTACCTACGGGCTGGTCTACAGCTGCTCTTGGCAGCGGTGCAGGAAGCTGGGAGTGGTGGGATGGCGGAAGGCCAGGTCTCAGCGGTGGCAGGATAAACTCAACTACAGCAGCAAATGGCTGGATGGTATTTAGGAAAGATTCTTTCGCTACAGTTGGTGGCGTATACCTTCAGTCTCCGGTTATCAACTGTTCCACACACAGTACTGTTGCGCTAAACTTTGAAAGCAACTACACTAAATTTCAAGATTCTGTATATGTATGGGTAGGCACCAACTCTTCGTTCGCTACTGGCACTTATACTTCTTATTCTGTTGCAGATCATAATAGACTTTATGTTAACCAGGGTTCACGCAATACTACAAAAATACACATGGACATTAGTGGCGCTGCTGCTGGTCAGTCAGCGGTATATATTCGTTTTGTGTTCCACAGTGGGGGAACCGATGGCTATAACTGGCAGGTTGATGATGTGAAATTATCAGAAATTGATCTGCATGATGTAGTTTTAAGCAGGTCATTCCTTTATGAGCCTGAGCCTTTGGCTTACGATGGTTCAATATTCAACACTCCGCTCGCTTTTGTTGATTCTGTTTACCCGGTTACTATGCTCTCCAACTATGGCAGCAGCTCGGAGTCTGTTGCTCTTGGAGCTCAGATTTATAACGGTTCTACTTCTGTTTACACACAAACTGATACCTATCCGGGCTTGGTTCGTAACGCTAAAGACAGCATAGTACAGTTCGCTGTTCCTTTCAAGCCAACTGCAATAGGAAATTACGCTTGTGTAATGGGTGCAACAGTAGCTGGTGACGCTGATATGTCAAATAACGTGGATTCTGTTAAGTTCAGTGTAACGGATACAACATGGATGCAGAATCAAGGTTCAGTATCAGGTGGTTATTACATTCACAGGCCAGGTACTGGAGCTTTAAGCTACATGCAGGGTGTAAGGTTCGATGTACCTACTTCTTCAGCAGGTGATACGGTAACGGGTTTCGGTGTATCTTTCTACCCTGGCTACTCTGATCCTACTGGTGCAGGTAAAGTAAAAGTTGTATTGTACTCACACTCTGGTACTGAAACAGGCTGGACGTACGTTGCCACTTCTGTTGCGCGTCCACTGGCTTCTTCTGATATTTCTACCGCTACTAACCTGATTTGGGCTGATTTCCGTTCTGATATTACTGCTTTTGGCGGTGACTGGAGTCCTTTCGTTTTAGCGCCTGATAAATCTTATGCAGCCTTAGTACAGATAGAAAACGTTACTACACAGCTTGTAATTCAGGTGACTGATTACCCTAACGCAACCGGTTTCTCCGGCTTCTTTGGTCAGTCTGACTCGTCTAATAACTCTGGCAGTGTGTTTGACTTTGGTGCTACTACCGCTACAGGTTCTGTAGATTATGTTCCTTTAGTAAGAATGTATTTCGGTAAAGCAACAACTACAGTTGATCCAAACATTAGTGTTAATGATGTTGCCCGTTTGAATGCAATAGGTGAAGTTTATCCTAACCCGGCTAATACATCTGTTACAGTTCCTTTCACTGTAGCTCAGGATGCTAACGCTACTGTTACTTTAAGTAACGTTATAGGCCAGGTGATCAAAACAACTTCTGTTGCTGCTACAGCTGGTAGTGCTGCTAAGGTTAACTTCTCCACAAGTGACCTCGCTAACGGTGTATACACTGTTACTGTTACCGCTAACGGACAGCAGTCAACTGCACGCGTAACTATCGCTCACTAATATTTTTATACTTTTTCAGGTACAAAAGGGTAACGATTTTCGTTACCCTTTTTGTTTTTCAAAACAAAATTCTATTATTGCATACGCTTGCCTCTGTTTGCGGCTGCTAAATGACTTAATTCTGATGGCAAAAAATTTATTGATTGTGGAGTCTCCTGCTAAGGCAAAGACTATTGAAAAGATTCTCGGGTCTGATTTTGAAGTGAAATCGTGTTACGGCCACATCCGGGATCTGGGGAAGGACAATATGGGAATTGATGTAAAAAACGGATATAAACCCACCTATATTATATCAGAAGATAAGGAAAAAGTAGTAAAGGAACTCAGGTCACTTGCCAAAAAATCGGGTGAAGTCTGGCTCGCAACGGATGAGGACCGTGAAGGGGAAGCTATATCATGGCACCTTTGCGAAGTCCTCGGCCTTGACCCGGTTAAAACCAAACGTATTGTTTTTCATGAAATAACAAAGCCCGCCATATTAAAAGCCGTAAGCAATCCGCGAACCGTAAATATGGACTTGGTGAATGCGCAGCAGGCAAGGCGTATATTAGACCGTATTGTAGGCTTTGAGCTCAGCCCTGTGCTGTGGCGCAAAATGAGTATGCGCAACAACCTTTCCGCCGGCAGGGTGCAGTCAGTTGCAGTAAGGATAATAGTAGAGCGCGAGCGGGAGATAACCAGGTTCAACACCCTTGGCAGCTTTAAAGTGGAGGCCGTGTTCACCGCTGAAGATATTAATAAAAAGCGAGTGAACTTCAAGGCCGCAGGGCCTGATAAAATTGCTGAGGCCGCAGCCGCAAAAGCTTACCTGGATAAGTGTATTGGCGCCAGCTATACGGTAAAAGATGTACAGGTAAAACCGGGAAAGAAATCGCCGTCAGCACCGTTCACAACATCAACACTACAACAGGAAGCCAGCCGCAAGCTGGGCTACTCCGTTTCCAAAACCATGCTGCTTGCGCAGAAATTGTATGAGAACGGACACATTACCTACATGCGTACTGACTCAGTGAATATTTCTGAGACGGCTGTAGAGGGTACCAGGGAGGCTATTATAGCGCAATACGGTGAAAAATATTTTCAACGCAGGGTATTTAAAAATAAAAATGAATCAGCGCAGGAAGCGCATGAAGCGATAAGGCCAACAGACATGAACATCACCTCAGTGGGTGATTCTGATACTGTAAGGCTGTATGAGCTTATCTGGAAGCGCACTATGGCCTGCCAGATGGCGGACGCGATACTGGAGCGGACCATTGCCCGCATTAATGTATCGGCCCACCCTGACCCGCTTACCGCTACAGGCGAAGTAATACGTTTTGATGGCTTTTTAAAGGTATACACCGAAAGCCGCGATGAAGAGGAAAGTGAAGATGATAGTGAGGGCCTGTTGCCCCCGCTGCAGGCAGGGCAGCGCCTTGATATGCAGCGTATGCTGGCCACAGAGCGGTTTACAAGACCACTACCGCGGTACACGGAGGCCTCGCTGGTCAAAAAGCTGGAAGAGCTTGGCATCGGCCGCCCTTCTACCTATGCCCCAACCATAAGCACCATACAGCAGAGGGGATATACTGAAAAACGCGACAAGGAAGGCGTGAAACGCAACTACCAGGTGTTCACTCTCCAGAATGATAAGGTGACTTCGGTTATTGAAAACGAAAATGTAGGGGCCGAAAAAAGCAAACTGTTCCCTACCGACCTGGGCATGGTGGTCAATGATTTTCTCCGCGAACATTTTGAAAGGGTGATGGACTTTGACTTTACCGCCAAAATTGAAGCCCAGTTTGATAACATAGCTGAAGGCCGGCAGAAGTGGAATACTATGATTGATGAATTCTATCATCCTTTCCATGAAAGTGTAGAGCATACTATTGAGACCGCAGGCCGCGCCAAGGGCGAAAGAGAATTGGGCACTGATCCGCAGAGCGGAAAGCCTGTAACAGCCAGGCTGGGCCGCTTCGGGCCAATGGCGCAGATTGGTGTGGCAAGCGCCACACCAGTGGAAGGGGAAGAAAAACCAAGATTCTCCAAGCTGCGGGCCAACCAGAGTATAGAAACGATAACACTTGAAGAAGCGCTGGAGCTCTTCCGCCTGCCGCGCAGAATTGGTGTTTTTGAAACGGAAGACGTAGTGGTGAATATAGGGCGTTTCGGGCCGTATGCGCAGCACGCGGGCCAGTTCTATTCACTTAAAAAGGAAATGGATCCATACGCTGTAGAATTGGAGGAAGTGGTGCCACTGATTGAAGACAAGAGAAAGTCAAAAGCGGAAAGTGAAATAAAAATATTTGAAAAGGAAAAAATAAGAATATTAAGAGGCCCCTACGGCCCCTACATAAAACAGGGACTACGCAACTATAAAATACCTAAAGAGCGTGCCGAACAGGCTGCGAACTTTACTATAGAAGAGGTGAAGGCTATAATAGAAGATGTGAAGGCGAATCCGCCTAAAAAGGTTGTAAAAAGAAAGGCGAAGTAGGGGAGAGGGAATTTATGAAGTCAGATAATGAAATAAGGGCTTTACTGGTATTGATTGATGACCCTGATGACGAGGTTTTCGATACCGTAGCTTCTGAGTTGCTTAACTATGGCAGGGACATAATCCCCCGCCTTGAACAACTTTGGGAAGTAACGCCTGAAGAAGCAGTGCAAACGCGTATCGAAGACCTGATACACAGGGTGCATTTTCAGGACCTGCGGCAAGAGTTTGCGGATTGGAGCAGGTCAGATCATCCTGAGCTGCTCCGGGGTGCCATTCTTGTAGCTAAATTTCAGTATCCGCAACTCAATATCCCGGAAATACTGAACCAGTTTGACCAAATTAGAAAAAACGTATGGCTTGAACTGAATAATTACCTCTCCCCAATGGAGCAGGTGAATGTTTTCAACAGTATTTTGTACAGTTTCTACAAGCTGCAGGGGCACGAGCTTACGGAGCGTGATCCTAAGTATTTTTTTATTAACCAGGTGCTGCAAAGCCGCCAGGGCAATTCTTATTCAATAGGGGTTATTTATCTCGCCCTGTGCGAAATACTGGATGTGCCTGTTTTCGCCATTGATGTGCCCCGCCAGTTTATTTTCGCCTACATACACGTGCTGCCGCACGTATTCAATGCCAAAGACGATTATTCACCGCCAAGGGCACAATTTTATATCGATCCGCTCAGCGGCATCGTTTATTCCCAGAAAGATGTAGATGCATACCTTGAAAAAATAAATGCCCTCGACAGGGAGATGTACCTGACCCCCATACTCAATAAACGCATTATCTTCAGAATGATGGAAGAGCTCTGCCTTTGCTACCGGTACCGCCGCGAAGACGAGAAAGCCGATGACATACAAGAGCTGATGAAACTGCTTATAGAGCAATAAAACATGTGATCTGTTCGCATCCGCGCCCGCTTACTCCTGCGCCATCCGCGCTGCCAGCAAATCCTGATACTTCTTCACGGAGTCGGGTTTACCAACGGCCCGGAATGCGATAACTATGTTTTCGTATGCTGAGGTGAATGTGGGATCCATAGCTATTGCCTTCTGCAGCACAGCTATAGAAGAGTCAAATTTCCCCAGACGGATGTAGCACAAGCCTATATTTGCGAACGCGTTTACGTAACCCGGGTTTAGTATTACAGCCTTTTGGCATACTTCAAGCGCTTTTTCATACTTCTGCGTCATAAAATATACGCCGGCCAGGTTGTTGATAGCAATGGTGAATTTGGGATTGGTAGCCAGTGATTTTTTATCATAGTACTCAGCGGAGTCATATTGCGCCACGCAAAAATAAGCGTCGCCAAGCGATGCATTTGCGTCAGTGTAATCAGGGTATACTGATAGTGATTTTTTCAGGTATACCATTGCCTCGGCTATTATTTCCTTTTTTACCGCCGGATTGCCTTCTTTTTTTGCGTTTGTGGCTACCAGTTCAGTGCCTAAGTAATAGTTGAGGCGGGCATCTTCAGGCGCTTTGGGCACATCAGCTCTGAAGAGGGTAACATTATCGAGCCATTCAGTATTGCGGTTAGCAACAACGTATCCGAATACAAGTGCGACAGGGACAAGTATGGCCAGTACCTTTGTATTTTTAAAAATTTCAGAAGCGGCGGCACCTTCCCCCAAAAGAAATTTTTCAATCAGCAGGGCGATCACGAGGCAAAAGCCCACCGGTGCGAAAAACGCGAAACGCTCCGCCATGGGTGCGCCTATGATGAAAACGATATTGGAGAATAGCGCTATGGTGCTGAGAAAAAACAATATCCCGAATGCGAACGGGTCTTTATTGTTTTTAATAAGGCGCATAACGCTGAACACAGCCAGAAATGCGTAGACGGCAAGCGACAACAATACCCAAACGTTGCCAAAGTCGGTG
>JACMPD010000117.1 GCA_014377675.1 Taibaiella sp. | reverse complement strand
GCTTACTATCGCAAGCCCAACTCCGGTACCCTCAAACTCATTAGCGCTGTGTAGTCTCTGAAAAACGCCAAATAATTTATTACTGTATTCCATATCAAACCCGGCACCATTATCTTTCACTGAAACGGTCACTTCATTGCCCGTTTTTTCCGTGGAAATATTGATAACAGGATTTTCTTTCCCCGAAGAATATTTTATCGCATTGCTGATCAGGTTTGTCATCACCAGGTAAACCAATGCCCTGTCAGCGTACACGTTGTGCAGCTCACCGGTATTTATAATACCCTTTACCGGGTTCGCCTTTATTAAGTCCGCCAGTACGTGCTCAACTACTTCGTTCAAATCAGTATCTTTCTTTTGCACTTCCTTTCTGCCCAGTTGCGAAAACGCCAGCAGATCATCAATCAGGCGCCCCATTTTTTGAGCGTTAAAAATTATCCTTGATATCAGCCGGTTCCCGTTGTCAGTAAGTAAATGCTTCGCATCGGAGTCAAGCATGGAAGCATAACCGCTTATGGCCCGCAATGGTGCGCGCAAATCATGAGAAACGGAATATGAAAACGCTTCAAGTTCAGCGTTAAGCGCAAGTATAGCATCCCGTTGCTGTTTTATTTCCGTAATATCTTCTGAAATACCAACAAGGTAAAGCGGAATTCCATTCTCATATACAGGTATTTTTTTTGTGTGCAGCCACCGCTCACCAAACTTTGTGGCTATGGGTTCCTCTATATCAATCAAAGTACCTCCGGCAAACACTGACCTGTCCTTTTCTGTAAAGAAAACAGCCTGCTCGTCAGGGAAAAAATCAAAATCATTTTTGCCAATAAGCTCTTCCCGGGAATAGCCAAGCATTTTCTCCCCGGCATTGTTAAACCGCACAAAACCCAGGTTTACAGCATCCTTAACAAATACCATATTAGGAATATTGTCAAAAATAGTTTCCATAAAATGATTGGACTTTCTAAGCTCATTTTCAAGATGTTTTAAATGAGTAATATCCACCATTGCGACGAGGAAACATTTTCTACGCCCAAAATCAAGCATACCCGTGGAGGTGAGTACCTTTCTTATTTCGCCGGTGGCTGTCCGCAGGTCAAATTCTATGTCAGCCGTTCGGCCATCATGGCCTATTAAGTTTTCAACTGTTTCTGTTCTCGCTTTTTCGCTGTGTATTTTTAACTCAATAGTGGTCTTCCCAATAATATCGGCCGCATCCAGCTTCATCAGTTTTGAAAAAGCACTGTTCACGTACATGAAAATCCCCGTTTCCACATCGTTAATCATCAATGGCACCGGACTTACCTGAAATATCTTCAGGAAGCGCTCATCACCATCATATAAATTATTGATATTAGTTTTATCGCCCTGCCCGGCAAATACTCCTGTATCAGCATCGGCGTTCTTTATTTGTTCTGGTCCGGCAGGATCTGTTTTTAGAATTATATACAGCAGGTCGCCATTGCTGTTAAGTACCGGCGTGTGGCTCACCTTGCAAAACCAGGTCTTAAGGCTTGCATCATCCGCTACAACACTGTATTTGCGTACCGGCATCGAATGCGCAACTTTGTGTTGCATCACTTCCTGCAAGGAAAGACTAAGTGAGAAGCCACCGGATGAATAGTCCTTGGGATGATCAAAAAATACTTCCGGCAATGATTTGCCACGGATACCATCACCGACCCCAAACGTTTCCAAATATTTGTCGGTAGCCGCTAATATTTTATTGTCGGGCGACAATATCACATAGCACTCTGGGATAAACTTAAATATAAAATCAAAATCAGTATGAGGTACTCCACGGATGCCATTCATCAATAGTACTTTTTGCCAGATGATAAAAACGCCTTCCAAAAGCAAGTTTTCAATATTGAAAGATAGTCAAATAACACACCTTGAGATTAGACTAAATACATATTTATTTTGTGAATAAATAAAGAATTGAAGCAAAGCGAGCCCGGCAATCTCCTGCGCGTTAATTGCGGCGCAAGATCACCTCCACTCTCCGGTTAAGCCGCTGGCCCTCCTCAGTTTCATTGGTAGAAATCATTTTTGCCTCACCCCACCCCTTCGCTATTATGGCAAGTTCTTCTATACCGAGGTCAGTCAGCGTTTTTGCCACCAGGTACGCGCGCCGTGTGGAAAGCTCTTCGTTAAGCATCGGGTTGCCTGTATTATCCGTAAATCCGTTCACATACAGCATCACCCCCCTGCTGTCAAGAAGGTAAGGCTCCATAGCCCGGGTAAGCACTGCCTTATCAGAGTCAGAAAGCTCTACTTTATTAATATTAAAATGAATAGTGGCAATCAGCGTATCATGTATCGGCTTTATATAATCATAAGGCAACATCGCCACATTATGGTTATAAGTCCGCTGTATGTAGCTTTTATCTATCAAAAAAGTATCATTAACATCTGTATATCCTATACGTGCGCTGTGCATGGCATAAGTTACGTTTGCCGCTAAAGGCAACACATAGCTCGCATCTCCCCGGTTACTATACAGCTGGTAAATAGTGTCGCCCTTTACTGCGTTAATAATGTATATCGCCGATGAGTTGAGTCTTGTCCGCCCTATGCTATCATATATGTACCCCTGCAATATAGCAACCGGTGAGGGCTGAAACGATACCGGCAGCCTCGTTTCATACAAATCAAAGTTACCTGCCGGCCCCGCCCTGTCTGAAGCGAAATACATTTTCTCACCGTTCATTACCATCCATTCACTTTCTTCATTGCAGGCAGTGTTTATGGGGTAACCCAGGTTTATTGCCGGCCGCCATTCCGAATCATTTAACTTCACTGCCCTGTAAATGTCACTCCCACCCATCCCGGGGTGCCCGTCGCTGCTGAAGAAGAGTGTTTTATTATCCATGCTGATGAATGGAGCCGTTTCATCACCCGCCGTGTTTATCCGGGGGCCAGCATTATAAGGCATCTGCCATAAATTATTTTCAAAAGTGGAAACCCATATATCCAGCCCTCCGAAGCCCCCGGGGCGGTCACTCACAAAATAAAGCTGCCGGTTGTCAGGCGTCAGGCTCGGCATACCCTCAAAATCAGGCGTATTAATACCGCTCCCGAATGGTACCGGTATTGTCCATTCGCTGTCCGTGGCTACCCGGTAAGCCATATACAGGTCATAGCCGCCATCAGCCCACCCATTAATGCTTCGGTTGTCGCTGCGCGAAAAAAACAAGTAGTGTCCGTCGGCTGATATAAATTGTGCCGATTCATGGCTTATTGTATTGGGTGGCGCCCCCAGGTTATCGGCTGAAAACCATCCTTCGCATTGCGTATCCAGCTTCGCTTCATAGAAATCTTCATCCATGTTTCTTACCCTGCGGGTAAAATAAATAACTGAAGTATCCACTGTCATGGAAGGAAACACTTCCGGGTAGCGGCTGTTGATTCTCGGGCCCAGGCTTTCCGGCCATTTCCCCGGGTGCATAAGCGCTTCTTTAGCGAAGACAGCCTGTGTCTTTATTTTGTTCCACTGGTCTTTATTTTTTGCCGAACGTGAATATTGCTCAGCCAACAGCAACGCACTGTCTGCACTGCCCGCAGAGGCATAAGACCGGGCCAGCGCCAGCGCAAAACGCTTCCTGCCATCAGGGCATTTAACTGATGCCTCCCTGAAAACGTTTATCGCTTCGGTAAACAAATGCTGGGTAAAATACCACTCTCCTAACTTGCTGTATCCCTCCGGGCTCGATGGTGATTTATTAATTACCTTGCTCATCCGCGCATAGGCGTCGCTTCGCCTCTGCTTCGCCCAGCTCATCAGCGCCTTGTTATACCTGCGGCTAAGCCGCCTGCCCCCCTGCGGGTAGCAGAGTGCAGAAAGTAACATACAAACTATAAACAGCAGGCAGCCTTTACGCATGAAGCCGAAATATACGGCAAAATATAAAAAGGAAGCAACCAAACCTGTTTTTAAAATCCTGGACAGTCCTTTTCCAAGGCTCTTTGCCTTTGGGGAAATACATGAAACAATGTAGGCTATATACTCAGTAGCACATACAGCAACAGCCGGCAGGTAACCGCCGGCTGTTGCTGTATGTGAAATATATACTTTATTTTGCTAATTCCTGTATCTTGGCAAGCACCTGCGCTTCGCCGCCTTCCTCATAGCCGACGTGGCTAAAAGCTATTTTCCCGGTCTTATCTATTATAATGGTGAAGGGAACATTCTGAAAATTAAGGGAGCGTTTCAGGTCTGAATTCGGGTCAATATAAAAAGGAAAATTCCAGCCCTGAGAAATAGCATAGGTACGGGCAATTCCTTCAGCCCGGCTTTCATCAATAGAAACTGTTATATATTCGAAATCAGCGCTTTTCTTCCAGGTAGGCAATGCAAGGTAAATATTTTTAATCTCCTTCTTACAAGGTATGCACCACGTAGCCCAGAAACTGATTACAGTCACCTGGCCTTTCTTTACTATATCGTTAAATGCAATTTTCTTACCTGTGTTCAGGTCTTTTATCTGTGTATTGGGCAGTTCCTGTGCATGTAAACCTGCTACCAATAAAATGCCGGCCACGGCCAACAGTAATTTTCTCATAAATACTTGTTTTTTAAAATTATAAGCGAAAACTTTGCCAGAATTGTAATTTGCGTACAATTTCGGAAATATTTTAACAAACTATCGCATTTTGATGAAGAAAACAGCTTTTTTATTCCTGATACTCGCCTTACAGGCTAAAATATACGCCCAGGGTACCCTTTCAGGGGACTTACAGACTAATATTAATTTCTTTCAGAAAGATACTGCTATCAAGGCATCTGACAACCCGCTTTATGATAATTACCTCAGCGGAAGCGAAACATGGCTTAGCCTAAGATATAATGTAAAGGGCTGGACATTTACCCTGCGGGCCGATGCCTTCAACAACTCTAACCTCTACAACCCTGCCCAGGCCCTCACCGCCTATGGTATAGGCGCCTACAGCATTACCAAAGATATGGATGACCTCACTGTAACCGTTGGGTATATCTATGACCAGGTAGGAAGCGGTGTGCTGTTCAGAGCCTACGAAGACAGGGGCCTACTGATTGATAATGCGCTTGTGGGGCTGGAACTTAAATATAAATTAGGCAAAAATGTACTGCTGAAAGCCTTTACGGGCCAGCAGAAATTTATATTGGAAAAATATAAACCCATAATAAGGGGCTTCAACGCTGAGGGAGACTATAGTTTAGGTGCCGCACACTTAATTCCGGGTGTTGGCGTTCTTAACCGCACATTAGATAAAGACAACATGGATCAGGTAGCCGCTACAATCAATGGCTACGAACTAAAAGACCGCTTTCTGCCAAGGTACAATATGTATGCTTTTACCGCCTACAACACCCTTACCTATAAAAATCTCAGTTGGTATGTGGAGGGCGCATACAAAACCCACGAAGCTATTGTAAACAGCGAAAACAAACTTGTTGATGAGAATGGCAACGTAGAATTTACAACGCTTAACTACGCAAAGAAAGGTTTCGCGCTAAATCTTTCTGCCAAACGTACTGATAACTTCCAGATGAGGGTAACACCTAATACTCAGCCGCGCCCGATTGATGGCAACATGAACTGGCAACCTGTTGTGGCACGCCTGCGCCCGCAAAGACTTATGGCCCGCTACACACCGGCATCGCAGGATCTTTCTGAACTGGCATTTACCTTAGACGGCCTTTACTCGCCTAACGATGTTACCAGCTATTCCTTTACTTACACCAATATTAGTACACTGGACAATACCCCGCTGTACCGTGAAGGCCTGGCTGATGTGTACTACCAGGGTATCAAATCATGGCGCTTCCAGTTAGGCGTTCAATATATGGAATATAACCAGCGTGTATACCAGGTAAAGCAACTTGATAAACCGATAGTTTATGCCATTACGCCGTACACTGAAATCACATATCGCCTCACTGATACAAAATCGCTCCGCCTTGAGCTGCAATATCAGAAAACCCAGCAGGATTTTGGCTCATGGGCCTATGCGCTGCTGGAATATAACTTTGTACCTAACTTCTCCATATCAATATCAGACATGTATAATATTGACCCTAACTACAGTGCAGTATCAAAAGCCAATCACTACTACAGTGTCTATGGCGCCTTCACCAAGGGGCCGCACCGCCTGTCTCTGGCTTATGTAAAGCAGGTAGCAGGTATCAATTGCACGGGTGGCGTTTGCAGGTATGAGCCGGCGTTCAGCGGTATCAGGAGCACCTTCACAACTAATTTTTAACAGCTGAATTTATTTTAGTTATAAACGTTATCCTGCCCACACCACCCTTAATGAAAAAAGCACTCTTATATTTGTTACTTTCTTTAATGTGCTCCGGCTTGCACTTAACTGCCGGAGCACAGCAAAAGAAAGTAGTGGCAGCGCGTATTAAGGGTATTGTAAATATAGATGGAAAGCTCAATGATGCCGCCTGGGCTACGGCAGACATTGCAGGTAGTTTTATTCAAAACTCACCAGACCCCGGCAAACCAAGCACTGTAAATACTGAAGTAAAAATACTATATGACGATGAAGCCGTATACATCGGTGCCATGATGCAAGATAACACCGATAGCATTCTCAGGCAGCTCACTCCCAGAGATGATTACGGTGAAGGTAATACTGACATTTTTGGTGTAACATTCGACACCTACACCGATCAGCAGAACGGATTCGTTTTTATTGTAACTGCTGCAGGGGTGCAGGCAGATGCCAAAATGGGCATCGGTGGTACCGATTATTCCTGGAACGCCGCCTGGCTGTCTAAGGTAGGTATTACTGACAAAGGCTGGAGTGTGGAAATTAAAATACCTTATTCGGCGATAAGGTTTCCGCATACAAGCGATCAAAAATGGAACGTCAATTTCTCCCGCACCGTCAGGCGCGTCAGGGAGACATCATTCTGGAGCCCGGTACTGCCACAGGTGGCAGGCTTTCTGATACAGGCAGGCCGCATTGACAGCATTAAAGACATAAAATCTCCGCTCAGGCTCACCTTCCTGCCTTACATAAGCACCTATGCGGAAAATTATGCAGGCAATACATCAACAAGTGTTAACGGTGGCCTCGATCTGAAATATGGACTCAGTGAAAGCTTTACTCTTGACCTTACCCTTGTGCCTGATTTCGGACAAACTTTATATGACAACAAGGTATTGAATCTTTCTGCCGTGGAAGTCAGGTATGACGAGCGGCGGTATTTTTTCACCGAAGGCACTGATCTTTTTAACAAAAATGACCTGTTCTACTCCCGCCGCGTGGGTGGCTTACCCGTCAATTTTTTTTCCATCGGCTCGTCCGTTTCCATTGGTGATACTATTACCCGCAATCCGCTCACCACAAAACTGATCAACGCCGCCAAAATTTCAGGCCGCACCAGGCGGAAACTTGGAGTTGGTTTTTTCAATGCCATTGCCGAACCCGCATACGCCACAGTATATAACAACGCCACTAAAGATTACCACACCCTGCAGACCGCCCCACTCACCAACTACAATGTAATGGTGCTCGATCAGGCTTTAAAAAATAACTCCTACATAAGCCTTATTAATACCAACGTATACCGCAAGGAAAACAGCTACAACGCCAACGTAAGCGCACTATTGTTCCGCATGGCGACTAAAGGCAATAAGTACGCCCTCACGGGTTCCGGAGATGTAAGCCAGATTTTCAAAACAACGCCGGCTGATGTGGGCTACAGGTATTTTCTGGAAGCGGCCAAAACCAGCGGTAACTACACCGCCTACGTAAATACAACCTCAATAAGCGACCGCTTTAACCCTAATGACCTCGGCTACTTAGACAGGAACAATGTGGTTTACTATGAATTCAGCAACAACTACAATACCTACAAGCCGTTCTGGATTGTCAACTCCACCTACAATCATGTGGGCGCCAATATCAGCAGAGTATTTAACCCCGATGCCTTCCAGTCATTCACTGTTTACGCATCACATAATGTGACTCTTAAAAACTTCCTCACCTTTGGTGCATATTGGGATGCCCAGCCCATAACCGGCCACGACTACCTGGAACCCAGAACGCCGGGTCGGTTTTATGCAGTACCCACAAGTGCAATGGCGGGCGGTTTCATATCAACCGACTACCGTAAAACCTTTGCCCTTGACATACAGCTCAACAAACGATGGTTTGCAGAAAAAAACAGAGACATTGTTTATTTCAACATATCACCAAGATACCGGTTCAGCGACAAATTGTCTATGGTTGCCGCCACAGACTATACCGTTTTAGATAACAACGTGGGCTTTGTAAATGCCAACAAGGGAAATATATACTTAGGTACCCGCGACATTAGGACAATGGTAAATACACTCAATGCAAAATATATCTTCACCCCCGTTATGTATTTAAGGCTCGATGCGCGCCACTATTGGTCGCAAGCCTCCTATAAAAAATATTTCTCATTAAATGACAACGGCACACTGAGTGAATGTACATACAACACCAATCACAATGTTAATTTTAATTCATTTAATATTTACACCAGCTACACATGGCAGTTTAAGCCGGGCAGCGAGGTAAGCGTAGTCTATCAGAACAGTATCTATACGCGTGGCACAAATATATTAACCAGCTACTTCTCTAACATTCAACAAACATTCAGCTCGCCCCAAAGCAACAGCTTGTCTGTAAAAATAATTTACTACCTTGACTACCTTACACTGAAAAACAGCCTGAGAAGAACAAAGAAATAATGGAATAGTAAGTAATACATAGTAAATAGTATGTAGTGAATATTAGATTTCGCTACCCCGAACCATATACTTACTTCAAAATAAAAGTTGCCAAATTATTACTATGTACTATATACCATACAACCACTATCTAATAAAGCGCTAACTAATGACTACTATAAACAATCACCATATAACCACCATCCATTGAAAACAGACATATTAATAATCGGTTCCGGTATCGCGGGTCTTACATCGGCGGTTAAGCTTGCAAAACGCTTCCCTGAAAAATCAATCAGTGTTATCACCAAAGTGAACACTGATGAAACCAACACAAAGTATGCGCAAGGCGGGATTGCCGTGGTCAATGACCTGGAGCATGACAGCTTCCTGAAACACATTGAAGACACCCTTGTAGCCGGTGATGGCCTCTGCAACAGGGAAGTGGTGGAAATAGTGGTAAAGGAAGGGCCCGAACGCGTAAATGAAATAATAGACTGGGGTACAAAATTTGATAAAGATGTAGAAGGTGACTACATGCGGGGCAAAGAAGGTGGCCACTCCGAATTCAGGATACTCCACCACAAAGATGTAACAGGCATGGAAATGGAACGTGCCCTGATAGCTGAAGTGCAGAGCCACCCGAATATTAAAATATTCAACCATTGGTTTGTTGTTGACATTATCACCCAACACCACATGGGCTACCTGGTTACCAAAGCAATGCCCGATATTACTTGCTACGGTGTGTACGCCCTGAACCTGAAAACTAACCAGATAGAAAAAATACTCTCCCGCGTTACGCTTATGTCCACCGGTGGTGGCGGCCAGGTCTACCGCACCACCACCAACCCCAAAATAGCCACGGGCGATGGTGTAGGCATGGTATACCGCGCCAAGGGAAGGATAGAAAATATGGAATTCATCCAGTTCCACCCTACTGCGCTTTTTGAGCCGGGAATAAGCCCGTCTTTCCTGATTACCGAAGCCGTACGCGGCGATGGCGGTATACTGAGAAATAAAGACGGAGTTGCTTTTATGCCCGGCTACGACAGCAGGGCTGACCTTGCCCCGCGCGATGTGGTGGCCCGTGCCATAGACAGCGAAATGAAGCGCACCGGCACCGAACATGTATACCTCGATTGCCGCCACATGAACCAGGAAAAATTCAGAAATCACTTCCCTAACATATATGCAAAGTGTGATAAAATAGGAATAAACGTATTCGAACAAATGATACCTGTGGCCCCGGCCGCCCACTACTGCTGCGGAGGTATAAAAACGGATGTAAAGGGCAGAACATCTATTGTAAACCTGTATGCCTGCGGCGAATGCTCCAGCACCGGACTGCATGGGGCTAACCGGCTCGCATCTAATTCTTTGCTGGAGGCACTAGTCTTCGCGCACAGGTGCGCTGAAGATATTGGCACCCGCCTGGACGAAATTCCGTTTATGGATAAGATACCTGACTGGAACGCATCAGGCACTACTGCCCCGAATGAAATGATACTCATTACGCAGAGCCTCAAGGAACTACAGTCGGTAATGAGTGACTACGTGGGCATTGTGAGAAATGATGTGCGCCTGCACCGCGCGCTCGTCCGCATTGACCTGCTGCATGCTGAAACCGAAGAGCTCTATAAAACAGCCACAATATCGCCCCAACTTTGCGAACTCCGCAACCTGATCACAATCGGCTACCTTGTTGTTAAAAGTGCCCAGTTCAGGAAAGAAAGCCGCGGCCTGCATTTCAATACCGATTACCCGTATAAAAGTGACCTGTTACAGCAAATTGTGCTATAACTGAAATGCCAATTAATATTATACTAATTTATAACTACAACATTTAAAAGCCCTTTAACACTTTCTCACATACCATTAGTGTTAAAACAGATACCTTGCAGCAATAACAGCGAAACGAAAGCAGTTTATGATAGTATAAACCGCTACATTAAATAAAAACTGATGACCTCAATAAAAATAAAATTCAATAACGTAAATGAAGAACAGCAGGAAATTCTTGTAGCACAACTTGCAGAAACAGGCTTTGAAGGCTTTGAACAGCAGGATGATACACTTTTTGCTTATATTGATGCAGAACGCTACAATGAAGAAGAACTGGCGGGCATTGCCGGTTTAAATTTTGAGAAAGAAGTAATAGACCCCCAAAACTGGAACCAATTATGGGAAAGCAATTTTGAACCAGTGATTATTGATGAATTCTGCACCATAAGGGCTGACTTTCATACCCTGGAAGTGACCACCCCACACGAAATAGTCATCACTCCTAAAATGTCATTCGGCACCGGCCACCATGCCACCACACAGCTGATGATAATGCTGATGAAAAATATTGACTTTAAAGAAAAGCAGGTACTCGATTTTGGCACAGGTACCGGTGTACTGGCCATACTGGCCGAAAAACTGGGCGCATACTATGTGCTTGGTATTGACAATGACGAATGGTGCGTGACCAACGCCAATGAAAACCTGGAGCGAAACGGCTGTACCAAAACCACCGTGATGCAGGTAACCGACCCGCACCTGCCCGGCATTGTGCATGATATTATACTCGCCAACATAAACCGCAATATACTGCTGCAATATATGCCCGAACTTTTCCTCAACACAAGGAGGGGTGGCATGATATTATTGAGCGGACTTTTGCGCGAAGATGGTGATATTGTTGCTCAGGCAGCCGCCAGCGCTGGCTTCAATTTTATAGAGCGTCGGGAACTCAATAACTGGATTGCGCTAGCGTTTAAAAAATAATAAAACAATCTTTAAATAAAATAATGGAACTACCCTATTGTGTTTTCCTAATCGGCTATTAGGAAAATTGATACAAAACCATTAAATTTGTTTTCAACAACAATGATAATCAAGTAATGTTAATAGCGATTCTTCTTATTGTGGCCTATTTAATCGGCTCCGTGCCTTCGGCGGTATGGGTCAGCAAATGGATATATGGGTTCGATATCAGGGAACACGGCAGCGGCAATGCCGGAGCCACCAATACATTCCGCTTACTCGGCCCTAAAGCCGGCTCCGGCGTTATGCTCATGGATATGTTCAAAGGATTCTTAGCCGTAAAACTGGCCCTGTTTTCTTACTACACTCCAGGATTTGACCGCTACGCCAACCTCCAGATTTTCCTTGGCCTCTCGGCTGTTATAGGGCACATATTTCCTATTTGGGCTGAGTTCAGGGGTGGCAAGGGCATCGCCACTTTATTTGGTATGATATTGTCCATACAGCCACTCGTGGCCGTAAGTCTTGTAGCAGTATTTGTCTGCATGCTTTACCTCACTAAATATGTGTCTTTAAGCAGCATCACCGCCAGTATTGCATTTCCGGTACTCATTGTATTTATATTTAACGCCCCTGACCATGTCGGGTATCGCTTATTCGCTATCGCAACATCACTGCTTGTCGTTTTCACCCATCACAAAAATATCAGCAGGCTCATCAGCGGCAATGAAAGCAAGGTTTCTTTCTTTAAAAAGAAAAAAACACATAATGAATAGCCATACAGGTCATTTATAATTTAAATTTTAAATATAATTTACGATCGCTTGGATTTCGATTTAGAAAAAATACCCAACTATAAAAAGGCTATAAGTTATCTGAGGCCGGTGTGGCTGAACAACAAAACCAGTGACGTAAATCCACATCTTGAATTACTACTTTATAAGGGGCGTTTTCAGCTGGCCACCAGAGATGCCCTGTACTCTGATGGAGAATACTACACCCCTGGCCTGGCAGTCATCAAATGCCTCAAACCATTTCTGCCACAGGTAAAAAGTATGTTGATACTCGGTGTTGGCCTCGGCAGCACTGTACAGATTATGGAAAAAGCAGGTTTTTTCCCCCGCTTCACCCTCGTGGAACTGGACAAAGTAATTCTCAAACTCGCCGTGGAATTCCTTAGCAAATCAACCAAAGCTGTGCTGGAACCAATATGCGAAGATGCTGAAGTCTTTATGGCTGGTAACAAAACAAGACACGACCTTATTTTCATAGATATTTTTGACAGCCGCACCGTTCCTGATTTTGTAACCACCCAGGACTTTCTTACCCACTGCAAACATTCCCTCAACCCCGGCGGCAGGGTGGCCCTCAATTACATCATCAATGATGAAGATAAGTGGAAAGAGACCCTGAAAACATTTTCAAAAGTTTTCCCAGACAGCGAAATACTGGAGGCTGACATCAACCGTATTTTTATTAGTGCTGCCCATCAAACACACCAATAACTAAACGTCAGCGCTCAAACGGCGAAATACCCCATCCATTGGCAGCGCCGGTCGAATGCCCCATGAGCCCTGAAAGGGTGTTATATCATAGCGATGGGCAACGCCCATCGAACGGGATTACCCCATCCATTGGCAACGCTG
>JACMPD010000116.1 GCA_014377675.1 Taibaiella sp. | reverse complement strand
GCAAACAGATTTTTCACCTATGTAAAATGGGTGCTTGAAAGCCGATAACAGCATACGTTATTTTACACCGGTTGTCCGGGCACGGCTGTTCCAAATGAGTTTTTCCAGGTCTTTACCGGAGGGTATAAAGCTTGCTTTGTACTGAATAATGTTCTCCCAAGTTTTTGTTCGGTCATTCCATGACTCAGGTATGGCGCTCCAAAGTTCTTTTTTGTCTTTTGTTACAATAAATACCTTGCTGTAAAGGGTTGACATGGAAGTGAAAATATCGCCATTGGCCAGTTCTTCCACATTTCCACCGAAGGTAAACTGGTACTGCTTTTGCTGGTTGCCGCTTTGCCCCTCAATAGTGCACTGATATTCCCATATTTTTTTCAGTTCACCTTTTTTGCCTGTCTCCTGCATCATAACCACTTTAGGGAAGGTAAGCTCGTAACAGGTATTGTTGTTAAACACGTATAAAAGACCGCTTTTGCTCACTTTGACACTGTGTTGCCGGCAGAACATGCCATTGTATACTTCGCTGTTTTCAGCGGTGTAAGTTTGCCCGTAAACCGCAGCCACAGTACCTTCCGGGTATTTTACCTTTATCAGCCTGTTAAGATCCCTGAAGCTCACATAAACGAATTTCTTTTTCTCGTCAAAGAAAAACGAGTTGGCGTGTGCCGTCATTTCAATATACCCATGCCTGTTTTTATGGAAATAAAGGTCAGAGTTTTTAAGATATTTTGATGATTTCCAGTGCCAGACTACTTTGCCGGCTTTGTCATATTCTATTATTGTGCCAAAAGGTACAGGCTGCAAGGCTAGCTTTTCGCTGTCAGGTCCCTTGGGGTCGCCGGGAAAGTACAGTGAGCGGCTGTCATTGGTAGCGGTAAAGCCTTTGTCCCACATACCTATTTCGCTGCCCATTACCATGTAGTGGCCGTTACTCAGCCGGGTAAATTCATGGTGAAAATGTTCATCGTTATCTCCTCCTACTGTACTTTTACCAGAAGGTGTTTCCCAGAGTATATTTCCGTCCCAGTCTATTTCATATGCCGCCAGGTTTTCATACATAAGGGTTATAGTGCCTGCGGGCGTTATTTTTATGTCTTTTAGTAATGAACTTTCCGGGCCCCTTCCGTGTATTTTGGGAAGGAACCAAACGGGTTTGCCATTCATGTCATAAAGCGCACGTGTGGCGTCCATAAATACAAACGCGTCTTTATATTTTATTGCTTTTTGTATCGTGCGCACCTTAGTGTAGGTAGTGTCTACATCATAGTTTATCAATGTGCTGAAGTGATGCAGGCTATCGTTTGCCGGACTCCCCTTCCTGGTTATACGCCACGTGTACTGCATGCCGAAGAAAGGCACTTCAGCAATAATCTTATTATTTTTAGCGGCGGCAGTTTTGATAATATGCTTGTTGAATGAGTCCAAACGCTCATGTTTGCCTGCTGCAATCTCCAGTTTATAACCCTGGTCTGTGGGTGTTGTCTTTAATGCAGGCCTGGCGGGAAATCTGAACCCGATAAGCCGGTAGTGAAGCTGGCTGCCTTCAACAGGAAATACCTGTGCCTCAGCCGTAGTATGCAATAAAATAAAAAATATAAATATTAACCTGTACATGCTTGGTGTGTTGTAAAAAGTAAATCAGGTCAAATTTCCGATAAATATGTCAAAAAACGGCATAGTCCGCTTTTTTCGGGCCATTTTAAGGTTTTGATGTAGAAAGTAGGTGTCCAACAGCAGTCAAAATTTCCGTGGCACGGTTTTAATCAGCTAATGTTCAGCAACCACTTTTTAACGATGTAAAACGATGAAAGCAGGCTTGCAATAATTAGTGATAATATATCATGCATGTATGAGCGAAACTACTACTAATCCCATTACAGCTATTTTTGAAGAGGCCGGCAACCAGGCGATTTTTATGGGTCGGTTCCTGAAGAGCATTTTCCGTCTTGATTTTGAGTGGGAAGAGTTCATCAGGCAATGCTATATGATAGGGTATAAGTCATTTCCCCTGGTAGCTATTACCGGGTTCGTTGTAGGGTTTGTAATAACGCTGCAGTCGGAGCCTACTATGAAGGAGTTTGGGGCAGAGAGCTTTATACCGAGCATGGTAGCTATATCTATTATAAGAGAAATATGCCCTGTGGTTATAGCACTCATATGTTCCGGCAAAATAGCATCAGGTATAGGTGCTGAACTGGGCAGTATGCAGGTAACCGAGCAGATAGACGCCATGGACGTGTCCGGTGCCAACCCTATGCAATTCCTGGTAGTTACACGAATACTGGCATGTATCATTATGGTGCCGCTGCTTACTATAATGGCTGACGCTATAGGGCTTGTAGGCGGGTTTGGGGGCATTAATCTCAGCCAGGATGTATCTGCTACATTATTTTTCAATAAGGCTTTCCAGGCGTTGAAATTCGGCGATCTGCTGCCTGCAGTTATTAAGACAATATTTTTTGGGTTCGCTATCGGTTTTATTGGTTGCTATAAAGGCTATAATTCTAACAGAGGAACGGAAAGTGTGGGTATTGCTGCCAACTCAGCTGTGGTAAGTGCTTCCCTTTGGATAATCGTTATTGATGCTATTGCCGCACAGATAACAATTGCTCTCGGTTATTAAAAATACGAACGTGGAAGAAACTAACAACATACCGCAAATAGAAAATAATTCCGGCGGAACTACAGAAGAGAATGTAATTGTCATAAAGCACCTTAAAAAAACTTTTGGTACCAAAGAAGTGCTTTCTGACATTAATATGGTGCTTAGAAAAGGCGAAAACCTGGTGATACTCGGTAAGTCTGGCACGGGTAAGTCAGTCACTATTAAATGCATGGTGGGGCTGATACAGCAGGACAGCGGTGAACTAAAGGTATTTGACCAGGACATAAATGCAATGCCTGAAAAAGAGGTAAAAGAGCTGAGGAAAAGAATAGGTTTTTTGTTCCAGAGCAGCGCGTTGTATGACTCAATGACGGTAAGGGAAAATCTTGAATTTCCGCTAAAGAGAATCCTGGCCATAAAAGATAAAAGTGAACTGGATGAAAAAGTTGCAGAAATACTAAAGAGCGTAAGCCTGCCTGATACTGCGGACAAGATGCCATCAGAACTTTCAGGAGGTATGCGCAAGCGGATAGGCCTGGCCCGAACACTAATAGTAAAGCCGGAAATAATGCTTTATGATGAGCCGACAACAGGTCTTGACCCGATAACTTCAAAGGAAATAAGTGAGTTAATATTAACGGTACAAAAAGATTACGGAATATCGTCAGTAATAATAACGCATGATATAGCCTGTGCCCGCATAACCGCCAACAGGGTGTTGGTAATGAGCGAAGGTAAATTTATAGCTGAGGGTACAATTGAAGAAATAGAGAATTCAGCCGATCCAATGATTAAATCATTTTTTAAATAATAATAATATGAAAACAACACCAGGTCAGAAAATTAAAATAGGGGTTTTTACAATAGTCACCCTGCTCTTATTATTGGGCGCAATATTTATACTTGGGAAGAGTAAAAGTATGTTTGGGGAAAACTTTAATTTGGTAGCCACTTTCAAAAATGTGAGCGGGCTGCAGGAAGGGAATAACGTAAGGTTCCTGGGTATTAATGTAGGTACCATTAAGACGATAGAGATTGTATCAGATACGCTCGCCCGTGTAAGACTTACAGTAAAGGAAGAGGTGCATAAATTTATTAAAAATGATGCCGTTGCGTCAATAGGGTCTGACGGGCTGATGGGCGATAAGCTGGTGAACATTGTATCTATCTCAGACACAGGTAAAATAATAGGAAATGACATGGCTATTACCACCGTAGAGCCAACCGACTTTACAAAGACGCTGAATAAAATTAACAACATAGCAGACAATGCCGAGGTGATAACCTATAACCTGGCGGGGATAGCAACAAGGATAAACGAAGGCAAGGGCAGCATTGGCCGCCTGCTGAACAGCGACAAGCTTGCTAAAAACCTGGAAGGTACTGTATCGTCATTGCAAGAAGGCACACAGGGGTTCAGCGATAATATGGAAGCGCTCAAGCACAACTTTTTGCTGAAAGGGTACTATAAAAAGAAAGACCGTGAAAAACAGGAGAAATTAGAGAATGCGAAGAAGGCTGGTGAGGAGCAAGATGTGCCAAAGACCAAGCGCGAAGAAAGAAGAGAGAGGAGAAAAAATAAAGAATAAAATTTTAAAAATAAAATATATGAAAACGTGCAAAGGAGTATTGAAATTAGTAACAGTAGCCGCCGCTATGGCAGCAACTGCATTAACCGCAACCGGACAGGAAAAATATGGCAAAACGCTTAACTTGGGTATAGGCGTAGGATATTTTAACTATATAGGCCGGCCGGTACCATTTTTCTCAGCCAATTATGAATTTGACGTAGCGCGGCAGTTTACGCTGGCGCCATTCGTAGGCTTTGCATCATACCGCAGCAACAACTACTGGAAAAACAATGGCCAGAACAATAGGTACTACTACCATGAATCAGTAGTGCCGTTAGGGGTAAAGGGTACGTATTATTTTGACCGTATCCTCGGTGCCAACGCGAACTGGGATTTTTACCTGGCTGCCTCTGCCGGAATAGCTATTCATAATGTAACCTGGGACGATGGCTATTACGGTGACAAGGATGTGTACCGCGGCCGTTCACCGCTTTATCTTGATCTGCATATTGGTACAGAGTACCACTTTGCTAAAAGAGCCGGGATATTTGCTGACCTCTCTACAGGAGTTTCAACTGTAGGGCTGGCGATACACGGACGGTAACACAAAGGAAAATTATTCAACAAATGCCGCAGGAACCCTGCGTCATTTGTTGTTTTAAAGGTGATAAAATTGCATATCTGCGACTATTGCAGGTTGCCCATACTTTACTTGCCAAAATGCCAGTGAAAACAACTTATGTATGACATTTTTTCTTATTTTTAAAACTGGAACGTTTTTTAGGGTACTTGTATAGCATAAAACAACGAAAAATGAATCTAAGTAACTTCACTATAAAGGCGCAGGAAATTGTGCAGCAGGCTCAGCAGGTAGCGTTCACCAGTCAGAGCCCAACTATTGATACCCAGCATATTTTGAAAGCGTTACTGGATGATAAAGAGGGTACAATACCTTATCTGCTCAAAAAGAATAATTTAAATATACCATTTGTAGAAAGCCGCCTGCAGGAGGTAATCAGTAAGATGCCGAAGGTACAAGGTGGCGAGCCGGCACAAACCATTGGCCGGGAAGCTAACAACGCTGTGTTGCGCACAGCGGCCATATTAAAAACGTTTGGTGATGAGTTTGTAACACCCGAACACCTGCTTATTGCCCTGCTACAGATGAATGATGATACTGCCAAGCTTTTGAAGGATGCCGGCCTAACAGAAAAAGGACTGATGGCCGCCATTAAAGAACTGCGCAAGGGCAATACCGTCAACTCACAAGCTCAGGACCAGCAGTATAATTCATTGCAACGCTACGCCAAGAACCTAAATGAACTGGCAAGGCAAGGTAAGCTGGACCCGGTGATAGGGCGCGATGAAGAAATAAGGCGCACCCTGCACATACTCAGCCGCAGGTCAAAAAATAACCCAATATTAGTTGGGGAGCCTGGTGTAGGTAAAACGGCAATAGTAGAGGGCCTTGCCCACCGCATAATAAACGGTGATGTTCCTGATAACCTGAAGTCTAAAATAATATATGCACTGGATATGGGCGCCCTGATGGCGGGCGCCAAGTACAGGGGAGATTTTGAGGAAAGGCTGAAAGCGGTGGTGAAGGAAGTGGCCGAAAGTGACGGAAGCGTGATACTATTCATTGACGAGATACATACGCTGATAGGAGCCGGCGCCATGGAAGGCGCTATGGACGCTGCCAACATACTGAAGCCCGCACTTGCAAGGGGAGAATTGAGGGCAATTGGCGCCACTACGCTCAATGAGTACCAAAAATACTTTGAAAAAGACAAGGCGCTGGAGCGGCGTTTCCAACGTGTATTTGTTGATGAGCCGTCGCCTGAAGATGCGATATCGATTCTCCGCGGGCTTAAAGACCGCTATGAAAGCCACCACCAGGTGCGCATAAAAGACGAAGCAATTATAGCTGCCGTTGAACTGAGCGCACGGTATATTACTGACCGTTTTCTGCCTGATAAAGCCATAGACCTTATAGATGAAAGCGCCGCAAAGCTTAAGCTGGAACTCAACTCCATGCCTGAAGAGCTGGATGAGCTGGAGCGCCGCATACGCCAGCTGGAGATAGAACGCGAAGCCATAAAAAGAGAAAATGATGATGTGAAACTGAAAGAGCTGAGCCAGGATATTTCCATGCTCACTGTGCAGCGCGATACACTTAAAAGCAAGTGGCTGGAAGAAAAGGATATAGTTGACAAAATAAACAAGGCGAAGAACAGCATAGAGCACCTAAAGCAGGAAGCCGAGCAGGCCGAAAGAGAAGGGAACTATGGCAGGGTGGCGGAGATAAGATACGGCAAGGTGCAGGAGCAGGAGGCCGTGATAGAGAATATGTCGAAACAGCTGGATGATATAGGCGCACACCACAAGCGGTTGCTGAAAGAAGAGGTGGACGCTGAAGATATAGCCGCAAACGTAGCTAGAGCCACCGGTATACCGCTACAGCGCATGTTGCAAAGCGAGCGCAGTAAGTTGCTGAACCTGGAAGATGAACTGCACAACAGGGTAATAGGGCAGGACGAAGCTATTGAAGCAGTAGCAGATGCTATCCGCCGCGGCCGTGCAGGCCTGCAGGATCCGCGCAAGCCGATAGGGTCATTCATTTTCCTGGGTACAACCGGTGTAGGTAAGACTGAGCTGGCCAAAGCCCTCGCCGAAATACTGTTTGATGATGACAGCATGATGACTCGCATTGATATGAGCGAATACCAGGAAAAGCACAGCGTGAGCAGGCTGGTAGGTGCCCCTCCGGGATATATAGGTTATGATGAAGGCGGGCAGCTTACAGAAGCGGTAAGAAGAAAGCCGTATTCAGTAGTGCTGCTTGATGAAATAGAGAAGGCACACCCTGATGTATTTAATGTGCTGCTTCAGGTACTTGATGATGGCCGCCTCACTGACAATAAAGGCAGAACGGTGAACTTTAAAAATACCATTATTATAATGACGAGCAATATGGGCAGCCACATTATACAGGAAAACTTTGCGGATATAAAAAACAGTCAGGACCTGGAGCATGTAATAGATGCCACTAAAGACCAGGTGATGACGCTGCTGCGAGAAACAATGCGCCCGGAGTTTCTGAACAGGGTTGATGATATTATTATGTTCCGCCCGCTGATGAAAAACGACATAAAGGGTATCATCCGCATACAACTGCAACACCTGCAAAAGCAATTGCAGCAACAGGGTATTGATCTCCAGTTTACTGACTATGCGCTTGACTACCTGGTACAGCGGGGCTTCGATCCTCAATATGGTGCAAGGCCACTGAAAAGAGTAATACAGAAAGACATCATTAACCTGCTCAGTAAAAAAATAATAGGCGGCGAAATAGATAAAACCAAACCTGTACTGATAGATGTTTTTGATGGCGTGGTAGCTATGAGGAATGAAACACCAGGTGTAACAGCAGTATAAGAGATAATAGATTTGATTTAAAAGCCGTTCCTTTGCAGGGCGGCTTTTACTATTTATCTTTACGATGGCGTTAGTGTAACAACTATTGCGGTTAAATTAATTTGCAACAATGTATTTGAAAGATATTTGGATCAGCAATTACCGGACTATATCAGGCACAAAAGTAGAATTTGAACCGGGTCTCAACATTTTCATTGGTAAAAATGGTGTGGGGAAATCAAATCTGCTGATGTATATTGATGAAAGTGTTGATTTTTATACCATATCTAGACGAAACCCTACATCAATTAGACATAATAACGAATTTGAATTTACCGTTGGAGAAGACACAACTTATAACAACTGCGAATTGACTGTTAATCATAAAAGCGAAAAGATTGTTATTGATGGAACTATAAAGAATTCTTCAGTAACCAAAGTTAGCTCCTTACAGAACAGAACATATATTTATAAGAACATTGTATACAATGATCTCCCAAAGGAAACTTCAAATGAAATTTATGCAATATTAGATAAGGACAGGGGGAAGCTCTTTCAATTGCAAATAGGTTATATAAAGTTCCGCACTTCAACCAATTTGTATTGGCTTACTGAACCTGGAAAATTTATTATTGATGAAGAGGATATGCTTGACAGGGAGTTCAATTACAGTTTGAAACTGGTAGATTTATGGGGAGATACGATTGAAGTGGGAATGTAGAATTACTTATATGATATAAAGGCTTTGAAGGCCAATCATGATTTACTAAATATAAAGAAAATAATATACTAAAAATTTAATACCTTTATAGATAACTACAACTTAAACCCGCTACTCCGACAATATACTCCCATATCAGAATTACGTCTTACGCCCAATATTAATATTTACAAAGCTGATAGTAAAATTTTGGTTGAAAACATAATCATTGAATTTAAAATAAATAATTCATGGGTGCCGTGGAGCTATTT
>JACMPD010000014.1 GCA_014377675.1 Taibaiella sp. | reverse complement strand
TAGCAGGCTCCGCCTTAACTGTAAATGTAAAAGTAAGGCCGGCTGTTGACCTTAGCGGCGACTACAGGCTCATTTTAGTACGTACAGAAGAAGATGTTCACGGTACTACATCAGCCTGGGCACAGAGCAACTACTACAACGGCTCAGCTACAGTAATGACCGGACGCGGTATTAATTATAATACACAGCCAGGAACCATTCCTGCAGCTAATATGTATTATGATCACGTAGCACGTTCTATTGATCCTTCTACTTCAGGTGTTGCCGGTGTTTTACCTGCAACAATGGCAAATGGTACTATTTATACTGCAACATTGACATCAACTATCCCTGCCGGGGCAGATACTACAAAATCGAAGTATATAGTAATGCTGGTTAACAATGCAAATGGCGCTGTACTGAATTCACAGAACAAAGACGGAGTACTTTCAACTGCAGGAGTTGAGGAAATGTCTAATGGCGTAAATGCACTGAGCATTTACCCTAACCCAGCTGCACAGTCTGCTAACGTTGAGTTCTCTCTGGAGACCGCCGGCAGCGTTACTGTAAATGTAATAGATATGAATGGCCGCTCAATATACAGCACCATCACTAACATGAACAGCGGTACTCAGAAATTCGCAATTCCTGTTTCAGGTTTTGCTGCTGGTCTGTACAATGTTATCATTGGCACTGACAAAGGCGCAGTTACTGAAAAATTGTCAGTAATTAAATAATTACTAAGTAACTTTTATAGGAAAGGCGCCCTTTTGGGCGGCTTTCTTTATTCAGGCATGAATTTTGTTTGTGTATTTGGGTACCAACTCAAAATAAAGAAATTTATTTTGGTGAGGACAGAAAAAAGTTTTAATTTGCAACGGTAAAATAAGGAGTATGAAAAAGTTTTTATTTTTATTATGTAGTGCGATTTCTTTATTTGGGTTTAAATCTCAGGCTCAGTCTTTTTCTATACAGAAAGATACGGCATGGGTTACCTATTCAGGGAGCGGACTAATGTCAGTATATGATACTATTTCGGTGCCAGCTGGTTCACCGGGAGCAACCTTGGAGTGGAAAGTAATAGCATGTAATTTCCCTGCAAGCTGGTTGGCTACCGGTTCATTTGGTATTTGCGATAATATGAGTTGTTATCCTTTCAGCAGTTTGTGGACTTCAAGTACATTGAAAACCAGCAATCCGTACCAAACCACTGGCGTGCATGATTTTCACATGCAGTTTAACCTCAGCGGGGTAACTACTTATGGTACTTATTATGCTACAGTAAAACTGAAGAACACTGCCACATCTCATGATACAAACATGGTATTTGCGGTATCCATATTCCCTACAGCGGTACCACAGGTAAAATCTACAATTACTGAAGTATCAGTTTACCCTAACCCGGCAGTAAACGAGGTGAATGTTGTATTTGACGCTAATGCTGATGTTAAATCAATCTCTGTTTACAATAACATAGGAAGGGTAATGAGCGTGTACAAAGTAATGGGCAACAGTGCTAACCTCAGCCTTGACAATATGCCTTCAGGTATCTATTTTGTAAGACTTACTAATTCACAAGGTGAGCTGGTAGGTACAAGGAAGTTTACAAAGCAATAATCATTTAAATAAGATATAAGAAGTTGTTAAGGATTTTCCTTAGCAACTTTTTTTTGTTTTAGGCAGTTAACCGTAGGAGATAGTCAGGTAAAAACGACTTTAGTTTCCAATACTCTAAACGAGTAAAGTACAATATAGTGTCTTCCATCAACTAACCCAAAAGCCATGGCAATAAACGAAGAATTATACCTCGAACGATACAACAAACTTAATGACCGGCAGCAGGATGCTGTAGACACTATTTATGGGCCAGTAATGGTGATAGCCGGGCCCGGAACCGGTAAAACCGAAGTGCTGAGTATGCGTATTGCCAACCTGATGCGGAGCGAAGCGCAGGTGCAGCCCCATGAGATACTTTGCCTTACGTATACCGATGAGGCCACGAACTCCATGCGGCGCAGGCTGGTACAAGTAATAGGCGCCGCGGCTCACAAGGTAAACATACATACTTTTCACTCTTTTTGTAATAATATTATACAAGGCAACAGCGAGCACTTCAGCGCCCGCAGCCTGCAACCTATAACCGACCTGGAGCGCACTGACCTGCTGTACAGAATGCTGGAGGAGCTGCCGCAGGGGCACCAACTGCGCAAGCTGAGCGGTAATATTTACTTTGACGCTTCAAAGCTGACCCGCCTTTTTGACCACATGAAGCGGGAATACCTGACAGCCGAAGGCATATCAGCGGCTATTGATGAATACATAGCCGGCCTGCCGGAGCGGGAAGAATATATTTATAAAAAAAGCGGCAAGAACTTTAAGAAAGGCGACCTGAAGCAAACCCAGATAGATGAGGAAGTAAAGAAAATGGAGCTCACCCGCGCGGCCGCATTGCTGTTTACCACCTATGACGGGCTGATGAAGGAAACCGGCAGGTATGACTTTAACGACATGATACTGTGGGTATTGCAGGCTTTAAAAGACTATCCGTGGATGTTGCAGAGCTACCAAGAGCGGTACCAGTTTATACTGGTTGATGAGTACCAGGATACTAACGGCGCGCAGAATGAGCTTATCAATGTGCTTACATCATTTTGGGAAGACCCCAATATATTTGTAGTGGGTGATGACGACCAGAGTATCTATGAATTTCAGGGGGCGCGTATCCGCAATATTGTTGATTTTTATACCAGGTATAAAGAGACCATAAAGATTGTAGTGCTGCCGCATAACTACCGCTCATCGCAGCAGATAATAGATAAGGCGATGGCGACCATTCAGTTTAACAAGCAAAGGCTCATAAACCAGTTGGAAGAGCTTGCGCTGGATAAAAATATAATAGCTGCGGCTGACCGGTTTAAAGATGTAAAGGAGCCCGTGCACCCGGTTGTGAAAATGTATAACAGTGTGCTGCAGGAAGAAGCCGACATTGTGATGCAGATAGAGCAGCTGCAACGGGATGGGGTTGCCCTGAAAGATGTGGCTGTGCTGTACGCGCAGCACAAGCAGGCCAATAACATTATTGCCCTTCTGGAGCGCAAGCAAATACCCTACAATGTAAAAAAGGCGGTGAATATACTTGACCTGCCCATAATAGAGCAAACGCTGAATGTGTTGCGGTACCTGGTGAAGGAACGACAAAAAACTTTCAGCGGAGAGGAACTGCTTTTTGAGCTGATGCACACCCCTTATTTTGGCATCAACGCTACAGAGATAGCCCGGCTTGCCTTGTTTATGCAGGGCTATAAAGACCCTGAGGTGCCGCGCAGGTGGCGCCTGCTGCTGAGCAATAACCAACTGCTTGACACCCTGGGCCTGGAACCACAAAGCCTGGAAGCAATAAAAAGACTGAGCCGCAACCTGGATAACTGGGAGCGGGAACAACTGATAATGCCCGTGCCACTGCTGGTAGAAAAGATTGTGTACGAAGGCGGGATAATAGCTCACCTGCTGCAGGAAACCGACCATGTGTGGTATATGCAGGTGATGTATTCGTTTTTTGAGTTTGTAAAAGACATACATGACCGGATACCTAAAATTAAAGCGGCGCAACTGTTGCAGATGGTGGAGCGCATGAATGATGAAAAAATACCTGTCGCCGCGCAGCGGGTAATACAAAACGACAACGGTGTTCGGTTTTACACCGCGCACAGCGCCAAGGGTAATGAGTTTGAGTATGTGTTCCTGATAGGTTGTACCAAGAACTACTGGGAAGACAAGCGCGGCATGAGCAACGTGTACAAAATGCCGGATACAGTAACCGCCACGCCGCAGGACGCACAGGACAGCAATAAGACCGAGGTGGCCCGCCGCTTGTTTTATGTGGCGCTGACCCGTGCTAAAAAGCACCTTTACGTCTCTTACTCGCTGAATGACAATGCGGGCAAGTCGCTTGAGGCATCGGTATTTATTGATGAGATCTCCTTGCCTGAGGAGAGGCAGCGGCAGTCAGTGCCGGTAGGGGAGGTAGAGCGGCACCTGGAGTGGGCGCTTGAACCGGTGCGGGAGCTGGTGATAAAGAAAGCCAATGCCGTAATAATAGACAAAGCGTTGCAGCAGTTTACGATGAGCTATACCGCTCTTTCTAAATTTCTGCGTTGCCGCCTGGCTTTTTATTATGAGATGATATTAAAAGTGCCGTTTCAGAAAAACGACGCGCTGGCCTTCGGTAGTGCAGTACACTACGCGCTGGAGCGGCTTTTTATAACAATGAAGCAGAACAGCGGCACCTTCCCTACTAAGGAAGAACTGCTGGGGTATTTTAAAAATTCGCTGTATAGCGAATCATCATGCTTTACTGATGTGCAGTTTGAACGCCGCCTGGAGCAGGGCAATACGTTGCTTTCGGAGTATTATGATTACAACACAGATAAGTTTGCGACCAATGTGGAAATTGAGCTGAAAATACCGCGCTACATGCTTGACGGAGTACCGGTAACGGCCAAGATAGATAAGCTGGAGTTTGACGGGGACACCTGCACGGTGGTAGACTACAAAACCGGCGACCCCGACAAGTCAGCCAGTGCCAATACCGCCCCGCCCAACGACAAGGAAGAAAACGGCGGCGACTACTGGCGGCAGATGGTGTTTTACAAGTTGCTTATAGAAAACTACGAAGAGAAAAACTGGAAGGTGAGCCTGGGTAAGTTTGACTACATACAAAAGAGCAAAACAGGCGCGTATAAACAGATAATAGTACCCGTTTTTCTTCAGGATGAAGAGGTAGTGCGCAAGCAACTTAAAGACAGCTATGAGGCCATAATGGCACATGAATTTGACACTGGTTGCGGCAAAGAAGACTGCCACTGGTGCAACTTCGCTAAAACCTACAAGCTAGTAAGGCCGGTGAGTGAGCATGTGGCGGAGGTGGAGATTTAGCAGGGTAGATAGAGAGGATGAACTTGATTTTTTATAAATGCCTTAAACAGCAATTATGACGCGTAGTATTATTTGTACATTTTTCATGGTGTTGCTTGCCTGTAGTAATAGTGCCCAGGAACTTATTGAGTATCCTAATGGCCTTATTTACCATGACACAACTATTAGAAAGATGCAAAAAATAGTTGAATCCATGCAAACCAACTATTCTAAAGTGAAGCATGTACCCAACTATAAATCCCTGAAACAAGGCCTCTGCAACTACATAATAATGGATACGGGCGACTTGAACCAAGCCTTGGAAGATATTATGAATAAGATAGGGTTTGAACAGTTCTTAAAAAAATATCCGCATGCAAGATGTCAGCAAGCTGTAACAGTTGTTGAAAGTCATAAATTAGGCGAACGATATGGTTACGTTACCAGATATCAACTTGCCGATTTGGAAATGGGAGACGAATTCGATATTACAGATGCATCATATTACTATAATGATAATGATGAAGGTCGTTGGGGTTATGATACAGGCAGGGAATATCCGGATTATAAATTGCACTTAAAAGCTATATACTTTACAAGCAACTGCAGGCAACAAGTTATACCCGCTAAATATTCTTCGTTGGTGCATTTTGTAGACTATATCATTGATACAAGCACTACGCTATTCCGCTATGTGACAGGTAAACAATATGCGAAACATTGGCTATATGACGATGAAATGCCAACCTTATATACTCCATTTTTTGATAGGTTTTATGCATATATAGATAGCGCATGCCACTGTAGAAGGGTAGATTCCAAATCGAAATTTTGTGATTCATTTATTGCTGTTTTATTGAAACAGGACACATTCAGACATCTGTTTAGTAATGCTGTACAGGAGGCCATAAGAGTTGGAATTGAAAGCGAGGACTTTGAATACCTGGTCGAAAAGTATGACTCCAAGAAACATGCATTGCAGTTAAAAAGAGAGCGTATTGTTTATGGCACTTGTATGGAGGATGATGCACCCCGCATACACGAATTTGAAATTGCTCGGCTTGCAACAGAAATAGGATTATGGCGTGTGTTTATAAGGGCACACATAAGTTTAATGAACGAAAATTTTAACCGGCACAATGACCTTTCTGCTATATGGACTGAAAGGCTGACTTATATAAAAGAGCTTGAAGAAATGCACCTTCAAACAAATAAGCTTTTAACAGGCATGGCTTTTAGTATATCAGACGGTGCTGCTAATCATTATACCTGCTCCATATGGAAAATTGGTAGGGCATTGGCTGATTGTAAAAATACTGAATATGCAGAGGAAGTGCTTTTTGCTGCTATTTCGGATACTACCCTTGACCTTTACAATCGGATAGTATTCATGAGGCTTGCCATGGAATATATCCATAACACAAATGATAGCCTGCGTAAGCAGGAATTGCTGATCCGATTAAAGAAAGGGGCAAGCAACCTTCCTCCACTAACAGCGGCTCGCGTAAGTAAAAAAGATGAAGAGCTCCAGAAAAGATAAAATTGATACATATATACATAGATCTTCCAGGAAGCATTTGCGCTGCTGATTAATTTAACAAGGTTGTACTAATTTATTATCGGTTAATTACATAGCTTTATACAAACATTTTTATGGAAACGCAAACAATGGCTACAATACAGGGCGGGGGCTTTCTTATAGAGTCTTCCACACCAGAAAATACGTTTACACCGGAAGACTTTAATGAGGAGCAGCACATGATACTGGATATGTGCAATGAGTTTCTGGAGAAGGAAGTTTTACCCTACCTGGTAGAGATTGACCAGCAAAAGGCCGGCCTTATGCCGGAGCTGCTCAATAAGGCGGGAGCGCTCGGGCTGCTGGGCGCGGTTTTCCCGGAGCGCTACGGTGGGCTGGGTAAAGACTTTGTTACGGGTACGCTGGTGAATGAATGCCTTGGGGGTGGTCACTCCTTTGCGGTAGCCATGGCTGCGCACAATGGCATTGGGTCATTGCCTATCCTTTACTTTGGCACTGAAGAACAAAAGCAAAAATATATTCCCAAGCTGGCTTCCGGCGAAATGAAGGGCGCTTATGCGCCTACCGAGCCAGGCTCGGGGTCTGATGCGCTTGGGGCAAAAACGACAGCGGTACTGAGCGCTGACGGCACACAATACGTACTTAACGGGCAGAAGATATGGATAACCAATGCCGGCTTTGCTGATGTATTTACGGTTTTCGCTAAGCTTGATGGCACCCAGTTTAGCGCGTTTATAGTGGAGCGCGGCACGCCGGGTCTCAGCTATGGCGAGGAAGAACACAAGATGGGTATAAAAGGCAGCAGCACCCGCCAGCTGTTTTTTGAGAACTGCGCCATACCTAAAGAAAACCTGCTGGGCGAGATAGGCAAGGGGCACATAATAGCGTTTAATATACTCAATATTGGGAGGCTGAAGTTGTGCGCGGCTGCCTCAGGTGGTGCTAAAATGGCTTTGAAAACATCAGTAGCCTATGCCAAAACCCGCGAGCAGTTTAAGAAGCCTATTGCTCAGTTCGGGGCTATACAGCACAAGCTGGCGGAGATGACCATTCGTCTTTTTGCGGCTGACAGTGCACTGTACCGCACTGCCCGGTGGATAGATGACAAGGAACATGAGCTGGAAAGGCAGGGCAAGGGCGATGATGCCCTCCTGGGAGCCGCTGAAGAGTACGCCATAGAGTGTGCCATGCTGAAAGTGCTGGGCTCAGAATGCCTGGACTATGTGGTGGACGAAGGCGTGCAAATACATGGTGGCAATGGCTTCAGTGATGAATACAACATAAGCCGCTCTTACCGCGACAGCCGCATTAACCGCATATTTGAAGGCACCAATGAGATAAACCGCCTGCTGATACTGGATATGTACCTGAAGCGGGCCATGAAGGGCCGCATAAATATAATGGGCGCTGCCATGGGTGTGCAGAAGGAGCTGATGAGCATACCTGATATGAGCACTGATGATACTCCTTTTGCTGCCGAAATGAAGGCGGTAGCCAACTTTAAGAAGGCGATACTGATGTGCGCGGGCGCGGCTGCACAAAAGCTGATGATGCAGCTGCAGGATGAGCAGGAGATACTTATGAATATAGCCGACATGGCCATAGATACATTTGAGGCGGAAAGCGTATTGCTGCGCGCCATGAAAATGAGCGCCGCCGGGCACGCCAATGCCGCTTTGGCTGGTGATATTGCCCGCACTTATCTTTATGACGCAGCAGACCGTATAAACCATGCGGGCAAAACCGCGATCAATGGTTTCGCGGAAGGCGATGATCAGCGCATGATGCTCATGGGGCTTAAACGCTTTACCAAAACCGATAACTTCAATACCAAAAATGCCCGCAGGCGCATAGCCGCAAAGCTGGTGGAAGAAGGGAAGTATTTTTTCTGATAAATATAAAATCTATTTGGCGCCGCCTGGCTTAAAAGTTGGGCGGCGTTTGTGTTTTTAAGAAAACAGGTAATTACATGGTGAACCAACCATCTTTCCATTTTTTAAATGAAGAAGGACTTATCCAATATCTTGCAAAATTCCCCTCGTGTAAATTCATAAGTTCTGTCTCCACCACTTCTACAAATTTCAACCGGTCTTGTTCAGTTATATTCACTGCGCTTAGTTTTATGTCTTTTGAGGCTTCCCTGTGTGACCTGCCATCGCTTACAATTTTTGCTACCAGTTCTTTTACAGGTTCCCTGTATTTAATCATAAAAGGGTCGGGTTCCCCGAGTGACTGACGGATAGCGGCATACCGGGCAGCAGACCGTTGGTAAGCCCACATAAACACATCCCTGAGTAATTCTATCCTGTTGAGTTCATAAACACCTTTTATGCCTTGCACATACAAGTCGTTTGGAACATCGACAAAGGACAAAGGAGAAAGATTAAGCCTGTTGAACGGAATATTTGCGGCAAGGCGCGAAACGCGCTTGTTAACATCATCAAAAGGTTGCAGATAGGGTAACTGAACCATCATAAAAAAAGCCTGCTCAAAAGGGTCTTTAATAGCAGCCGCCTTCAGTAGCAACAGTTCAAACATCTCTTCAATAAGCTGGGGTAGTGCAAGCGGGGCAAATACAGATTGCCCTATACGTACTTCCATTACACGCAGCCTCCCCGAGGCAGCCCTGTTGCCCAAAAGGTTATTGGAAAGCAGTGCGTGCAGGTTCAAAACAGTATACCTGTTAAAGCCTATATTTTCAGGGTCCCTTATAAGAAATTCTATTGCATCCTTATGGTTCAAAATCATCTGCGCCTCGGCTGCCGAATGGTTGTCCGCGATCTCACCCAATGCTAAAAGCCGTTCAGTGTCAAGCAAGGAATAGGTATTGCCCTCTAACCGGCTTGAATTCCAGGAAAGATCAATTAAAAGCCTGTTTAGTATATCCTTTGCATAGGTGCCGGCGGCTTCGTCAGCCTTCATAGTTTTGCCCAGGGCAGTCAGCTGATGTTTTTCTGTTTCAGTCAGATAACTATCAACATTAGGCCTGTAAGCTTCCAGAAAAGCACGGTTGTAGCCAACAGGTGTGCGTCGTTGAACGGGTTGAGACACTAAAGCAAGGATTGTGTGTGCGGCCTCTGACAGCGGTATTGCAGCCTTTGGATGTACTTCGGTGCCTTTGTCGGAAGGGGCTGTAAGAATGTAGCGGATGCCCCGCGCAATGCCCGTAGCGTATACTTCCCCTTGCTCCTGAAGTTTGTTTAAACGACGTTGAAATGTTCTAGATTCAAGGTTCAAACCGGAAATGCGTCTTAGTTCGTCAGCGCCGGCTCCATCCCTGAATTTTTCTAAGGATGCCTTAATAATTTCCAATTCATTCGCTATCTGTTTGTTGCTTGTTTTCATTTCAATCTGTTAAAAACGGAACACTGATTAATGCCTCATATGTCGCAATATAGCCTTTTAATCAGTATCGCGACACATATGTGTCGCGATACTGAGTTTTATGTCGTGATACTGGTCAAAAAACTGCTCTGACGATCCAGTTTAAATGACGTGGCACGGTAATTACAAAAATGGTTGGTACGCGCATCGTCATAACCATTTGTTCCTTTTTTCTTTTATGTTTCAGTTTTAGTTGCCGGTCATTGAAACCCCAGCATTTTGAAAGCGGTCGCCCGTTGCTGAAAGCCGAAAACTTCTTTGTGGGGCACACCAAATCTTCAGGCTTGGTAGAGACCCCCGGCGGGAAACCTTCTGCGCGCATAACCACGGAAACATTTGGCACCCTCAAAGACGGTGTAATATATATAGAGCAGGACCTGATGACGGAGGGTAAAAAGAAGAACCACCGCAGCTGGAAAATGCGCCAGGTTGACGACCACAACATAGAAGCAACCGCCGACGACATAGCCGGTACCGCCCGGGGTAAACTCTATGGTAATTATTTCACCTGGACCTTCACCCTAAAATTAGCCCCTAATAACCCCATAAAGCGCGTGCGCATGACCCAGACTATGTACCTGCAACCCGACGGGCAAACAATGATCATCCGCAGTGTATTGC
>JACMPD010000115.1 GCA_014377675.1 Taibaiella sp. | reverse complement strand
TGGGTCTGCGGGCCGCAGTCTTCGTTCATTGCCGTATCATCGCCTATTTCTACCATATCAAATTCGGTAATGTCGGTGGTGTTCATCCATACCCGGCGCCCTATTTTTACCCCAAGCAGGCGAAGCAGTACGGGCAGCCACGGCGTACCCCGCATATAATCAAGCACAAAGGGCACCGACAATGCCTCGTAGGTTGAGGTCAGCGCCTCCGTTATCCAAACCCCCATGGTCCACATCGGGCGTTGTTTGGCCTTGTACTTGCCTATCGTGAGCCATTTCAGCACCAGGGTCACTAGGAAAGCGGGCAGCCCCATGTAGTACAGGTAGTACACCGGCAGTGTATAGGCTATCTCCCACCATTGTTTTTCCACCAGCAGGTCATGAGAATAGGCTATAAAGTAAATACTGCAAATGATAATGGTCGTTTCCGGTATTAGCAACCTTATGAACTCAATAACCGACCGCCCGAGTATACGCGGCGGCGAAGGTTTAAAAGTCTGTTCGGCCGGGAAGGTCCGGCTCTCCTGCCTGCGGGGCAGAGCTATGGCCGGGGAGCCAAACCAGTCGCGGGCTTTTGCGGCTTTCAGCTGTTCGGGCTCAGGCGGGGTTGACAGTACGCCTATCAGCATACGGCCCGGCAGGTTGTAGCCCTGTGGTATCAGAGCGCTGTTGCCCACAAAACTGTTATTACCTATTATAGTTTTATCCAGTATCAGTTGCTGCCCGCGCACATCGGCCTCACCCAGCGTTACCGCATCAGCCACAAAGGCGTTGCGGCCTATTACCAGCAGCGGATGCGTTACACTGCTGGCCGTTGATATTTCGGTATTCTTACCCACCTTAGCTCCCAGCGCCCTGAACCATAAAGACACGAATACGGTAGCGTAAATAGGGTGCAGCACAATAAGCGAAATGCTGATCAGCTGGTCAGCGAACCACTTGCGGAGGTAAAACCCACTGAATATAGGGTACTTGCCCGGCTTTATACCCCACTGCAGCAGCCTTGTCAACACTATTATAACAAAAGAAAATATAATAATATAGCTCAATGCCAGCGAAGGCGTAACAATCAGGTAGCTGAAATCATAATCAGGCGTTGAGTTATCCAGGTCGTTGAGTATAATAACGGTAGGGAGTAACGGCAGCAGTATCACAAATGGAAACAGCAACAGCATTAGTAAAAAAATGATATTGTAGGAGAATCGCCTTACCGCTGATACATGCAGTGGCTGCGGCAGCTCCGCTATTGGCCGGGTTTCTTTCACTACCGCCGGGCTACCCTGCCATATCTCGCCGGGCTTTATCGTTTTGCCATGTTGCAGGTAACTGAGGTCTTGCAGCTCGCCCCAGGCCTCAATAGTTGCACCACCGGCTACCACAGCGCTGCTGCCAACATAGGCATGGTCACCCAGGTGTATTTTTCTTAGCTTCAGCAGGCCGTCTTCCACCCACGCGTTATCTAAAATAACCTGCGAACTGATGCTCACATCGCTGCCTATGGTTACCAGGTCTTCAGCCCCTATGGTAAAGGCGGCCAGTTGCGCGTCTTTGGCTACCTTTACGCCCATCTGCCTCAGGTAGCCGTTATAGAGCGGCGTACCATTCAGGAACTGCGAAGGCAGCAGCCGCTGAAATGTTTTCACGAACCACCACCTGAAGTAGTAACTGCCCCATAGCGGGTAGTCGCCTTCTTTCATGCGCCCTATCACCAGCCACTTCACTATAATGCTGAGCGCGGTAAACAGTGGCGGTATCAAAAAATACATCCCTATTGCGGTGGTAATGCCAAGGCCTATGTTTTTAGTATCTTCTTTTACATAATAATAACCAAGATATGGGAAAAATATCTGCACCGCGAAAAGCCCGTAGATCAACATCAACGAAACTGTCTGTGCCAGCCAGCAGATGTAAAAGCGGCTCGCCGGCACCTCATTAAATACTTTTTTTGCCCTGTTTTTCTGAGCCGGCTTTGTCTCCCAATATTCAACCAGCTTGCTCAGCGGCCTATTCAGGTATATGTCTTTCAGCGATGCCTGCGGCAGGTTGGCTTCCTTGCGCAGGCGTGACACGAACGATGCCGCCAGCAGCGAATGACCGCCAAGGTCAGTAAAGAAATCCTGGCTCAGTTCTATTACCCGGTTGGGGAAGTTTCGCCTGAGCGCGGCCTTCACCCGGTCCCCTATCGGAGCGTCAATATCAATCACTTCATCTGAGGCCGCCACCGAATTTTCCATCAGCATGGCCGGCACAGGCAGGGCTTTACGGTTTATCTTGCCACTCGGCAGGCGGGGCATTTCAGAAAGCTGCATGATCACGCTGGGCACCATGTAGGTGGGCAGCACCTTTGCCAGCGCCTCGCGTATGCTCTGCTGATTCATATTCACCGGGTCATCGCAAACGATATACCCGGCCAGGTGGTCCTGTCCGTTTATGTCTTTTTTCACCGCAACTGCGGCGGCGGTTATGTCAGGCAGGTTGCTCAGCTGGTTCTCTATCTCTCCCAGCTCTATACGGTATCCGCGCAGCTTCACCTGGTCATCAAGCCTGCCCTGGAAGTCTATACTGCCGTCCGGGTTAATGATGGCAGCGTCACCGGTCCTGTACACCCTCTCGCCCGGCAGTTGCGCGAGAGATTCGGGTTTCACCATAAATTTTTCGGCGGTGAGGTCAGGGCGGTTTACATAGCCGTTAGATACGCCGGGGCCTGAAATAAGCAGTTCGCCTTTCTCACCCCTTGGCAATACATTAAACTGCTCATCAACAACAGCGAGGTTGTAGTTAGGCAGCGGCTGGCCTATTGTTATTGGTTCACCTGGTTTCAGCGTGGTTATGGTGGCGGTCACAGTCGTCTCAGTAGGCCCGTAACTGTTAAAAAAATCGCGCGAGGGAACTGACCAGCGGGAAACGACCTGCGTGGTGCAGGCTTCTCCGCCGGCGTTTACCAGCCTTATCAGCGGCACATCGTCATTCATCACCGCCAGCAGGCTGGGTACTGTGTGCAGCACGGTTATATGTTGCTGGCGCAATACCTCGTCCAATTCGTCAATAGCCTTGGTGGTAGTGGCGTCAGCAACCCACATGGTAGCACCCACAAAATAACTGATCCAAACCTCCTCGCACCACATATCAAATGAGACCGAGAAACCCTGGTACACCCTGTCTTCTCTACGTATGTTCAGCACTGTTTGCTCGGCCCTCACAAAATGGCATATCATCCGGTGCGTGATAGGTATACCCTTCGGCTTGCCGGTGCTGCCTGATGTATACAATACATAGGCCGTATCATCGGGCTGGGGCTCCGCAATATTGAGGTGCGCAATATGAGGTGCAGGCTGGGCCTGTACCTGTATTATAGTGCACGCTACGTTCAAAGGCGCATGGCTGATGCAGGCTTTTGCACCTACCTCGTTCATCACGGTTTCCACGCGCTCTGCGGGCATTTCAAAGTCAAGCGGCACATAGGCGGCGCCGCATTTTACTATAGCCAGCACCGCTACGTGCAGCTCAAGGCCACGGGGCCACCAAAGCCCAACAGCGTCGCCTTTAGCAACACCATTGTCTACCAGGTGTTGTGCCATCGCATTGCTCCAGCTGTCAAGCTGTGCGTAAGAAACTTGCCGCTCCCCAAAAATGAGGGCAGTTTTAGAACCATGCGCCTGAGCCGTTGTTCTAAAAAGATCAGCAAGAGTTTCCTCCTGTAACAGGTCAGGGCGATCAGCTCCCAATACTATCCCGGCGTTCATTTCCATCCAAAAGTAAAAACTTAAAATTTAAGCGGTCAAATAAAAAATTAAAAAGACGCAGAGCAACCAAACTACCAGCAAATGGCGTGCCGCTGCAAAAAATTATTAGCCGCTGATTAAAAACGAAGGGCATAAAAAAAAGAGAACAACAAAAACAAAACCAACTTATCATCATTTTTAATTTTAGTTGTACTTTTGGTAATTAGTTTTACCTTTAGTCTTTTGACAAAATTCACTTACGGTAATGAAAGTTACATTTAAAACTATATTGGTTACTGCCATCACCACTATTTCCGCTTTTGGTTCGGTAGCGTATCTTTCCTGCAACACTGACAGGTGCAAAACTATCCTTTGTGCTAACAGGGGTATTTGTAATGGCGGCAGTTGCACCTGTCCTTCGGGCTATGAGGGAACAAACTGCGAAACCGAAACCCGCAAAAAATTTACCGGCAACTGGAGTGTATTTGAAAAAGGCAGCAACTCACTTGCCGCTCAGTATCCTATTACAATCGAAAATGGTGAAAGCATTACTTTTGTTCAGATCAAAAATTTCAATAACTATTTCAGCACCCCGATAAGGGCTTATGTTGATAAAGATAAACTGATAATACCGGTGCAGCGTATGCAGGGCAAGGTATTTTATGGCGAAGGCATCATTAAGTCTAACACTACCTATGGCCAGTATGGCGGCATAACAATGCGGTACCTGGTGCAGGACACCATAACAAATATTAAAGATGACTATGGCTATGAGTCTGCAATTAACTTCAGCGATCCTTCATCATGGAACAAATAACTTATATAAAATATAAAAAATAATTGTAAAGCTCCTCATTTGGGGCTTTATGATTTTAGCGCAGTACCCAAACCTTTAGAAAATAACTGATATGCCGTGCACTAAAATAGTTTTGTCCGCATTAAAAATTACCTGTTACACCATTGTGGCTGTGTGCTTTATTACAGCTGCTACTGCGCAAAAATCAAAACTGGTAGAGGGAGTTATCAATAAAGAAGCCATCCTGAGCGACCTTGACGCCTATGCCCGGGGCATTGCAGACAACCATGTACACCCCTTTAATGCTATTAAAAAGAAAGACTTTTTCGCCAAAATAGAAGAGATCAAAAACACTTATACACAGTATAATATTGATGTGATGCTGATAAAGTGGCTGCAGGTAAATGCCCTTATTGGCGATGAACACACCAATATAGGCTATGAGAGCATTGTGCGTGACCGCATACCGCTCAATTGTTACTGGTTCAAGGAAGGCATCTACATTACCGGCACAATGGCCAACGACCTTACCCACCTCTATTTCAGGATAATAGCGGTGAATAACACACCAATTACCGAAAGCAGGAACAGTGCTATATTCACGATTATCAATCTGAAAGGAGATACATCAAAAATAACCACAACACCCATTGATAAGCGGGATGCACGCCTGCTGCGGGGTTTTGATAAAGAAAGTTTCCTCAGAATGAGTGTCAGAGGCAGTTATGGCTTCAAATATATTGACAGCGGGCATTTTATTTACTTCAGATACGCATCATGTAAAGAAGATACAGCACACCCATTTAAGGATTTTGAAGCTAAGTTGATCAGCGAAACGAAAAGGCCTGGCCGCAACAAAATAATTATTGATATGAGAGATAACAGGGGCGGTTCTCCACGGATGCTCGAGCCATTCATAGACTACCTGAATACCTCACCACTCAATAGAAAAGGCGCTATTTATGTGCTTACAGGCCGTAAAACGTTCTCCGCCGCCATACTAAACTCCGTTTACCTTAAAAACCAGACCCGAGCCATTATCGCAGGGGAGGAAACCAGCGGAAGCGTTGCCCACTACGGGTTTATCAAGCAAATAAAGCTGCCTGCCACGCGGCTTACATTCACCTACTCCACTCAATATGTGGTCACTAATGAGCGGTATGACGGCTCACTGCAGCCTGATGTATTGATACCCGAAACATTCGCAGACTACAGTACCGGTGTTGATGCGGCACTCAACTACGCCATTACGCATTAGCGGCCGCTACTTCCTGTTGCCGCCTGCTGTACTTGCCCAGCACATCGAACTCCAGGTTCACTATATCGCCTTCCTCCAGGATACTAAAGTTGGTATGCTCAAATGTGTACGGGATGATGGTCACCGTAAACTCATCCATACCCACATTAAATAACGTAAGGCTTACGCCATTTACGCAAACAGACCCCTTCTCAATAACCAATGCAGCGAATGACTTACTGAACCTGAATCTATACAGCCAGCTACCGTCAAGGGTTCGCTTTTCAATACAGGTGCCGGTAGTATCTACGTGTCCCTGCACAAAGTGTCCGTCAAGCCGGTCCCCCACCCTCAGGGCGCGTTCCAGGTTAAGCTTGCTTCCCTGCCGCCAATAGCCGGCATTGGTTTTGCCTATTGTTTCCGCAACGGCGGTCACGGTATACCTGTTGCCTTCTATGGCCGTTACCGTAAGGCAAACGCCATTATGCGCCACCGATTGGTCTATCTTCAGCTCAGGGCAAACATCGCTTTCTATGCTAAAGGTAATATTTGACCCTTCCCGTTGTATGCCGGCTACAACTGCCATTCTTTCTATTATCCCAGTGAACATATTATAATCTTCTTGCCTTGCCTAAATGTGTGGTAACTCCGGTATCGCTGATCACCTGCAGCGTAATGTGCAACATAGAGTCAATACGGCTGTTAAAAATACTGCCATTTACTGTGTCTTGTATACGGCACCACTTCTGGCCGCGGTTAGTAAGTGAGTCCCCTAAAGTAGTGTCCACCGCCGCGTTGTATGATGCCGCTGCTGCCGTCATCTTCAGCGTATCGCCGCCACCGCAAAAACCCAATACAGCCAGTTTGGTATGTGATTGGGCTATCGGGTAGATATTGAGATAGATAGAATCAGCATGAATGAAAAGGCCGGTTGATGTTATATAAACTGAATCAACCAACAGCCAGGTGCCCTTAAAAAGATCAGTAGGGAAGTAACAGAGGGTGTTATCAGGCTTGCCGGGGAAGCCCCAGTTATAGTTTACCGCATCCGGGTCATTACAGTAAGGGTTGGTGAGCCTTGGGTCACTAACCGCTGCGGGGTCTTCCCATTTTTTACACGCTGAAAAGCCCAGCGTGAACACTGCAAGACCGGATATAATGATAATGATAATTTGTTTCATGTTTAGTGGACATTTTTCGCATACGAGTTGCGCCCCTGCATTATAAACGGACTTTCAGCGAAATTATTTAATAATGTGCAAAATAACCGGTACCAGCAATAATATTGCGTGCACAGGAACTATGATTGAAGACCTACAAAAAAAATAACATTAAAATTCACGATTTTTTTTGCAGGTAATAATACTATTGTTACCTTCGCACTCCCAAACAGTAAAAAGGGGGTATCATTTATGCTCATTATAGATTCAAAAGACTGCGAAAATATAGACAAAGCGCTGAAAAAGTACAAAAAAAAGTATGAAAAATCACGCGTTCTTAACCAGTTGCGTGACCGCCAGTCATTCACTAAGCCATCAATCAGGCGCCGGACTCAGGTGCTGAAAGCAATTTATAAACTTCAACTGAACAACGGAGATTTCGACGTTAAGTAATTAAGCATTTAAGAATTAGCTTAAAATATATTTGTATCCGTTATTGTAAACTCGTAAATTTACAGTAACGGTTTTTTTATGGTTGACGGTGAACTGGAACATTTTCTAAATTACATCAGGTCTGAAAAAAGATACTCTGCCAACACGCTTAGTGCCTACACTACTGATTTAAAACAGTTCGTCACTTATCTTGCAATTCAGTTTACCATTCAGGAAATTAACGCCATCACCCATTTTCATATCCGTAGTTGGCTGGCTGAACTAAAAGAAAATAAGGAAGCCGCCAGCACCCTGAACCGCAAAATATCAAGCCTCAATTCTTTTTTTAAATACGCCCTGAAACATGGCATTGCGCAAAGTAACCCTGTGAAGCAATTACACGCCCAACGGTTGCCTGAGCGCCTACCTGTGTATTTAAAACAAAAAGAAACAATACATTTACTGGATGAATTACAATTCGAACAAGGCTTCGCAGGCAACACAGACCGGCTCATTTGTGAATTGTTGTATGCCACCGGCATGCGGCGCAACGAATTGATTGAACTTAAAGAAAAAAACATAGAGTGGAGCTTAAAACAATTAAGGGTACTTGGGAAAGGAAATAAAGAAAGGCTTATACCTGTTAGCCAGGCGTTGCTCGATATGGTAAAAGATTATCTGCAGCTAAAACAAGAGGAAGGAATTTATAATACGGAACATTTGCTGTGCCTGCCATCCGGGCAGCCTTTGTATGCAGTATATGTGTACCGTACTGTTAAAAAATATCTTTCTGAGGTAACAACGCAGAAAAAGAAGAGTCCGCATGTGTTGCGGCACACTTTTGCTACACATTTATTGGGCAACGGAGCTAATATACAGGCTATAAAAGACCTGCTGGGCCATTCAAGCCTTGCGGCCACCCAGGTTTACACCCACAGCAGCATTGAGAGACTTAAAGAAATTCACATGCAAAATCATCCGAGAGGGTGACTCATTTTTTAACAAACATAAATTTACAAACTATGAATTTGCAAATCCAGACAGTGCACTTTGAGGCAGACCAAAAACTTCTTGACCACGTGAACGCTAAATTAGAAAAGCTGAATACTTTTCATGATAAGATCATAGGCGCGGAAGTATATTTGAAACTGGACAATTTTTCTCATCAGGTGAGAGACAAAGTAGCCGAAATAAAAGTGTATGTACCTAAACACTCCTACTTTGTAAAACACCAAAGCAAGACTTTCGAAGAATCTTTCGACCTCGCATTTAACTCATTAGTGAGCCAGGTAAAAAGAAACAAAGAAAAGATGCAAACAACGCATGTATAGTTTTATAACATAAATTTTTTACTAAAGTCGCCGCAAGGCGGATTTTTTTGTTGTATACCAGGCCCTGCCCTATCGTTTAGGCGTTTTTGGGTAGTAATGATCAAATGCCTTCTCAACGAAGCCGCTGCCGATATTTGTAAGGTTATGAGCACTGTAAATTAAGGTGATACAATCGCTGCTCTCGAGCTCCCGGACCCAGTCAATTTCATCGATTGTTTTGTTGGTGATACCAGGACCGTGGTCATGAACATGGGCCTGGTCATCAACTTCTTTAAAGTAATACCAAAACTGCCAGCCGGGGCCTATCTCATCAAGAATACCCAGGTGCATCCACTGGAACAAAAAACTATCGCCTATGTAAAGCACCTTTGGTTTATTGGTGTCTGCCGTGCGGGTGTATGACAATGAGGCATAGCTGTATACCTCTTTAGAAAACCGCCTTATCAGGTTGAGCGGTTCCGCAAGATCTCCATCAGTGTACCGGGGTTTATCGTCATATTCCACACTTGCAATAGCTATATGCGGCAAAGACTTATGGGTAAGCCGCTCTAAAACGCGGGCAAAAGTGTCAGCCACCCTGGCGGCGCCATATACTGACCAATGGCTGCCCTGCCGAGTATAAAGCAAGTGTGCATCTTTGCTTTTCAGGAAACGCAAATAGCTGTCCATATCAAGCCGCACAATGCCCAAGGAGTCGCCAATGCGCTTGCACAACTGGTAGTTGGTAATGCGCAGGCCGTCTTTCAAATAATAATCAGGAATACACTCCGGGTAAAAGCTGGCTTTACATGGTGCATGAATGAAAACCAATGACTTCCCCAGCCTGCCTAATGTATCGCTGATGGCCTTAACCATCAGCAACCTTTCCCGCATAGCGCCATAACCAATACAATCGCGGCCGGTGTAGGCGTTAATGTAGCGATCATCAAACAGGCACCGCTCCTTTCCGTATACCGAACTATTGTAATGGAGCTTATGAAACAGCATGAGATCAAACTGGTTATTTAACCTGATAAAATCAGATCGGAAACCAAAGTGATCAGCAAGGAAAGAATCTTTAGCAGGGGCGAAACCGCCTGCCCACCACTTGCCCCATGAAAATTCAACATCACTGGCAAGTACATAGGCACCTTTCAAATCTTTACTATGAAACAGATTTGTAATATCCTGGAGCCTGGGGAACCACAGAACAGTTAACAACAGGAAAAACAAACATTTTTTGATTTTATCTTCCATAGTTAAAATCTAAAATAAATGAATGGATTAAAATCAGCGCCGGCGATACGTGCGGCAGAAAGAACAAACAATACAAGGGTAATAAAGGCCACGAGCAGATGCCTTTTTATGGGATAATCAGCATAGAAAATCTTGTACTGTATTGCCTTTCCCCAGGCCGGAATTGTAAAGAAAGAAAACAATACCGCCACCATACCGATAATATAAAACTCCCGGTCAGGCTGCCAGCCTGCTGACGACTGTATAGAAAACATGTGCCCGATATACCCTACAGCATCGCCCAGTGCAGCAGACCTGAAGAAAACCCAACCAATGACCACCACCGGAAAAGTATACAGTACTGCAAAACGGGATGCCTTTTGGAGCCACTTTCCTAAAAACAGCCGCTCTGCAACCAGGAAAGCACCGTGGTATGCCCCCCAGACAATAAACCCCCATGCCGCACCATGCCACAACCCGGAAAGCAGGAAAACCAGCCACAAATTGAAAAACAGGCGCGGCCTGGACACCTTGTTGCCACCAAGGGGGATATAGAGGTAGTTTCGCATCCATGTACCCAAGGTAATGTGCCACCTGCGCCAGAAGTCTGTAATGGAAACTGCCGTATAGGGGTTATTGAAGTTTTCAGGGAAGCGAAAACCCATCATGAGGCCGAGCCCGATGGCCATATCAGAATAACCCGAAAAATCGAAATAGATCTGGAATGTATACGCCACCGCGCCATACCACGCAGTAACGGTACCCAACTCATTACCCGGCATCTTGAAAATAATATCAGCCGTGTGACCCATAGCATTGGCTATCAACACTTTTTTTCCCAAACCAATGAAAAACCGGTAGAGCCCTTTGAGCTTGTTATCAATGGTTTCATGGCTGGTGTGGTCGTAAACCTGGCCTGAGAAGTCGTGATAACGAATAATGGGCCCGGCTATAAGTTTTGGAAACAGGATAATATATAGCTGGTAATCAAAGAATTTTCGTAATGGCTGGTGCAGCCTTCTGTATACATCAACTACATAGGTAAGGCTTTCAAATGTATAGAAAGAGATACCTATCGGGAGCACTACTTTCTCCCAGGTAAGAGGTTTGGCACCGGCGGCGAGCAATGCGGCGTCTATATTTTCAATGAAAAAATTACAGTATTTAAAATAGAACAGCAGGCCAAGATTCAACGCCAAAGAAAAAGACAACAGGAGTTTCCGGCGAAACGGCTGCTCAGCGTCAGCCATAGAGCGGACGATATAAAAATCAACTACAGTGGTGCCTAGTATGGCAAAAATGAACCGCGGTGCACCCCATGAATAAAAAAATATGCTGGCCAGCAGTATTACAATATTTTTATACTTTGGCGCAGCAAGGTAGTACAACAAAAAGAAAACCGGCAAAAAATAGAACAAGAAAGTGATAGAGCTAAAAATCATAGGATATACAGCATGGGTAACGCAAATAACGGAATAATTACAGAGATATTTCAGTGAAGCAAAAAATAGAGCAGGTAAAACAGGCTGTAACCATGTGCCTGTGAGAGTTATAATGTAGTAGCATAATTTGGAGCTATCCCCTACCCTTGGGTCGGTACAGTGAGCCTGGCACCGTTTGAAGGATGGGCGGAGGCTTACCGCAGCTGATAACAATAAAGCAATGCGTGCTTATTTTTTTCATACAAAAGGGGTTTGGTGAAGAAAGTAAATAATAGTGGCGATCTGTAGCTATGATTTTGTGTTGTCATACTTATTTGATGTCTAGAAGACAAAGGTGCCAAGTTTCGACGAGCCCGCAAAACCGGGTATGCATGGTGACCGCCCGGGTGGGCAGGATGACACGGATTCGGGGCATCATACATTTGAGAAACCAAACTATATAACGACAACTAAATGATTGTATGTTAGTTACAAATTAATTTTTAAACTTTTTATAGAAAATACTGAAAATTACGTTTTAGGGTGTTTTGCTTTACATTTACAAGAGTATACAGGTGGATTAGAGGTCTTTTGGGGCAGAAAGGAGGAGTGCTAAACTGAAAAAATAGTTGATATGGCTAAACCGGCAAAAGTAAAAACAACGGAAAATGATGCGAGCGTAACGGATTTTATCAATGCCGTAACCAGTGACCAAAAAAGGAAGGACAGCCTTACACTGATACACATGATGCAGACAGCGACACAGGAGCAGCCGAAAATGTGGGGTGCGTCACTAATAGGCTTTGGTAGTATGCGATACAAAAGCCCGACAAGCGGGCGCGAAGTGGATTGGTTCAAAATAGGTTTTTCCCCACGCAAGGCTAACCTTTCGCTTTACCTTATGGGGCTTGACCCGGGAACCCGTGAGGCGGCCCTTAAAGTATTGGGTAAGCACAAAACCGATGGCGGCTGTGTGTACATAAATAAACTGGTGGACATAGACATGAAGGTGCTGGAGGAAATGATTGAGGGGACGCTGAAGGGGAAGTGAGGGGAGGTAAACAGTTTCAAATCCGCAGCCGCATTGTAACCGGGAGTATATGTGCACCGGGGCAATAAAGCAAACGAGAAAAGCTCAATATTATAACTTAGTTATTTCTTATGTCTATAAGAGCCAAAGCAGAATAATAATATTTATAAATTAGCTATCTCAAAATAGTATATCGCTGGCACGATTATACTATGATATACAAAAACATTAAACAGAAATGACTATGAGGAAGAGAAAATTGATCCCGGTATTTATTACATTATTAGCCTTTGGGAGCCTGGTTGCATGTAAAAAAGACAGCACAGATGATAATAACACAGCCACTATGAGCATGCGCCTTACTGATGATCCTGCTAATTATGATGCGGTATATGTGGATATACAACAGATAGGATTTACAATAGCCGGACGGAGCGAAGTAATGCTTACGCCTAACCGGAAGGGAGTGTATAACCTTCTAAACTTTCGCAACGGTTTAGATACTTTACTTTTAAATACAACCATCCCGGCAGGTACTATAGGCCAAATAAGAATGGTGCTGGGTAACAATAATTCTATAGTTGCAGATGGTGTAAGTTACCCATTAAGTACGCCTTCAGCACAGGAGAGTGGATTGAAACTTAATTTCCATACGACAATAGCGCCGAACGTAGCGTATACTATATGGCTTGACTTTGATGCCGGTAAATCAATTATACAGACCGGTGGCGGAAATTATAAATTAAAGCCTGTTATCAGGGCATACAGCGCCGTTACCAATGGTCAAATCTCTGGATTTATACTTCCTACATTGGCATTTGCTACGGTCTATGCGATACACGGCACAGACACGGCGGCAGCAATACCAAGTGCCGACGGCCATTTCGCTATCAACGGACTTGCTGAAGGGTCTTATCAATTAGTGGTAACCCCGGCTGTAAGTACCTATTTACCATACAGCACCAATGTTAATGTGACTTATGGTGTTATCGCAAATGTGGGCACAATTACTCTGCATCCTTAAGGGATATTACACAGATAGCTTCTAAAAACCCGCTCGGTGAGCGGGTTTTTAGTTTTGTATATATTTGATAGCAATTAAAATGAACTACTGGTTGCTTCTTAAAATTGCAGATGACAGTAAAATATGACATCGATATTTAAAGAAGATCCATTTAGTAATCAAGAGCCGCGATCCATATTCTGGAGACTCAAACCCGTGACCCCCGACCTTCGCAAGGGTTGTGCTCTACCAACTGAGCTACTTCCGCGTATTGGTTGTACGGAGATGATGAAAACTAATCAGCACCACCAAGTGAAGTTAATTTCAATTTGCCTTGGATCACCTTGAAGTTATACCAGGTCATATGTTCACATAATGAAGAATGATCTAATTCCTCCGCTATGTCTTTTTCGGTCATTTTGTAGTCAGGATTTTTGTCCATCTTATATGCGAGAGTAACACTATCAGCGACAACGATAATGGCGAAATTTTCTAAGCAGGGGCTACCTTTTTCTACATTTTTACTTAAAATTGTGTCAGATGTCTTCAAGCGGTTAATGTCTAAATGTTCAAAAAATCCTTTGCAGGTATTAATGACGTCTTTTGTTTCGAAATAATTATCCTGAATAATCTGATTGGGGAGAAAAGTGTGTATACTACCTGAGTCTTTAGCGTTTACGGCATTTTTAAAATCATTTAATGCAGCCAGTAAAATGCTTCTATCAACAGTATTGCGGCTGAGCTCACGGGTATTTTTGCAGCCTATACCAAATAGCAAACAGATGCAAATCATTACTTTTAAGCGCATAGATATCATTGAAATTTTATTCTAAAAGACTGAGATACAAAAATACTCGGTTTGTGCTTAGACGTCTAATTCCCGTGAGATGTAACAGCAGATTATTTCTCGAAAACAACAATCCACCGTAATGAGAGTGGATTTTTTAACATCTTCTGGCATCTTTTATCACAACCAAGGAAGTTTGACGAAGTTTGAGCCAAGTGTGCCCAGACAGAAATTGAACCCGTACTTGCATTACTGCAAACTGCATAGTAAGTTCCGCTTCTACCAGCTCCTCCACCAGGGCAATCCATCCCTTTCCATTTTGGCAATAAATGAAAAGGCAAAAAAAAATTCCAAACCCTTTCGGACCTGGAATTTTCGTGAGCGGAAGACGTGACTCGAACCCGTGAG
>JACMPD010000013.1 GCA_014377675.1 Taibaiella sp. | reverse complement strand
GCAGATTTCTTGCACAATAGAGTTAGAAAAGTCTCCTCATCCGGAGTTATTACAACTGTTGCGGGTGGAGGAAGTTCTTCCTATTACAGTGGGGCAAATGCAACCTCTGTTTCGCTGCCTTCATCACCACATTATATAGATGTGGATACGGCTAATAATATTTACTTCACAGCAGGCTTTTTCGTATTAAAAGTGACTGCGGGTGGCATTATAACTACTGTTGCCGGCGATTTTAGTGCTGGCTTTAGTGGTGACGGGGGCCCTGCTTCAACAGCCCGTCTTTATAACCCAACCGGTATAGCTACTGACAGATCAGGAAATATATATATTTGTGACTTAGGCAATAACAGGGTACGTAAGGTGAGTGCGGCAGGTATTATTACTACAATTGCAGGTAATGGTACCGCAGGCTACAGCGGAGATGGCGGTGCTGCCACAGCCGCAAAACTCAGCTCGCCAAATGACGTGGTTGTCGATAATTCAGGCAACTTACTTATTGCAGATATGGGCAACTCCCGCATAAGAAAAGTGACCCCTTCAGGCAATATATTTACTATTGCAGGCACCGGCACCGCCGGTCATTCAGGTGACGGTGGCCCAGCTACTGCTGCAAGGCTCAGTACACCCATGAGTGTAGCCACCGGAACGCACGGTAATATCTATATTACAGATGCAGATGGCATTTCCTACATCAGGCAAATTGATACTACCGGAGTAATATCAACTATCTGCGGTAATGGCTCTGATCCAGCCGACGGTATTTTGGCAGACTCTGCTGTGATTAGTTTACCTTATGGCATTGATGCTGATACACTCGGAAATATTTTTTTTGCAGAATATGCCGGCTTCAGAATACGAAAAATTACTCTTTGTACATCACCCGTTGTTGCGCCGGTTACAGGAGCACCTACTGTATGTTTAGGCTCATCTGTAACGCTAGCTAGCAGCACTGGCGGCGGTCTATGGAGTGCGGTAAATGGCAAAACAACCGTAAATACAACTGGTATGGTCACCGGCAATATTACCGGCAGAGATACTATATTATACACAGTAACAAACAGTTGCGGCAGTACTATTAAACCATTCTATATTACGGTGTTGCCTGTGCCAGCAGCAGGGGCTACAACCGGCAGCTCTTCTCTTTGCATCGGAGTAACAGCTATATTGGTCAACAGTTCTTCTGGCGGCACCTGGAGCAGTAGCAATACTGCAATAGCCACTGTAGCCGATAACGGACAAATAACAGGCCTTGCAAGCGGCATTGTTACCATAACTTACACCATTGCCAACGCCTGCGGGGCTGACACAGCATTTTTTACTGCGACAGTAAGCACTGCCCCCTCCACCGGCATATTTACCGGCACACATCACATATGCACAGGTGCCACCACCATTTTAACCCATTCTACTGCTGGTGGCATTTGGAAAACTACATCGCCATATATTACATTAGATACAACTACAGGTTTGGTAACCGCACTATCTGCGGGACTGGCCGTAGTCACCTATACCGTTACTACCGGTTGCGGGGTGGCGGTAGCATTTGACTCTATTTCGGTTACAGCGTTTCCCACACTCAGTAGTTCGCTTACGCCGCCTCCGGTTTGTTCAGGCAGCGCTTTCAACTATACACCAGCGAGCGCCGGGGTGGGTACTACCTTTAATTGGGCCAGAGCCTCGGTTGCAGGGGTTGGCAATACTGCTGATACCGGAAGTTCAAATATCAACGAAGCCCTCGTTAATACTACTTTTGTACCTGTAATGGTCACCTATAATATTAGGCTCGCCTACATGAGTTGCGCCAGTACTGAAGCGGTAAATGTATTTATTAAGCCATTGCCTTCACTTAAAAACAACGCTTCAACAGCAGAGTGTTCGGGCAGGGGGTTCACTTTGTTACCGGAAAGCAATGTTGCCGGCACCAATTTTTACTGGACAAGAGCAATGGTCAACGGCATCAGCCCCGACTCAGCCAATGGCTATGGCACTATCAACGAAACACTGATAAATGCTACTGCCCTGCCCTTGCCTGTGAGGTATCATTTTGTATTATCAGCCGGCGGTTGCACTGATACAGCAAATATTGTAATTATTGTTGACCACCAGTCAGGTGCGGCGCCTAAAATCACCACCAGGTCCCCCTCATGGCTGTGCGCACAAACCATGTTTCAAAACTTCGGTACAACTGCGGCCGCTGATACAAATGTAAAATATGAATGGAGCGCTGACAATGCCGAAATTTTTTCCACTGGTAAAGGGCATCAGTATTGCCTGGTCAATTTTACACATGTGGGAACGGCTACCATATATCTCTCGGCTTATACTTCATCAGCACACTGCCCGGCAGCTGATACATTTGTAGTAGAAGTTGGTTCAGCTGCCAACCAATATCCGGTGGTTACTTATTTTAATAAAGAGTTTGTGTGCCACACCAATACGCAGACCGATTATCAGTGGGGCTATGATGATGCGGTTACGCTTGATTCCACTATTTTGCAATATCAAACCAATGAAAACTATTCTAATGACAACCCTGACTTCAACGGAAGGTATTACTGGGTGATAACAAGCAGGGAATGGTGCTTTCAGAAAACGTATTTCAAACAGCCATTAACTGTAACCGAGTCCAGAGCAGCAACGATAAGTCTTGATATTTTTCCAAACCCGGCCAAGGACTTTTTCAATATTAAAATGAACACCACTGTTTCGGAAACAGGAACGTTAACGATCACCAACCTCCTGGGCGAAAATATATTACAGCAGGCCCTCAATACCAATGAGCAAGTCGCTATTCACTTACCTTTGCCGCATGGGTTGTATTTTGTTTCGGTGTCAACGGCAAATGGCAGGGTTACAGGCAAGTTCACCATTGCCGAATGATAAAATGATAAATAAGCGTAAATAACACTATGAATTTCAGAAAAAAGTTATTTACGCTGGCGGGCCTTATAGTAGCGGTTATTATTATTGAAATCTGCCTGCCGTTGAACGGTGGAATAATCAATATTTATGACAAAATAATATACTATCCGCTTCAATGGCTGCGTGATCTGCTCGTCGGCTTTATTCCTTTCAGTGTAGGAGATGTGTTATATGTAATGGCAGGCGGCTACCTGTTGTTTACAGTGGTGAGATGGGTATACTATCTGTTCAGTTTCAGAGATTATAAATATAAACTAGGTGTTTCCCTGCTCAACACAATAAATGCTGCGCTCATCATTTATATATGCTTTGTTTTTGGGTGGGGTGCTAACTATTACAAAAAACCCCTTGCCAAAGAATGGAAGCTCGATGTATATAAAGATACATTAAAATTAGCTCAATTCGACTCTCTGCTCATCAGCCGCCTTAATTTGTATGCGCCGCAGTATCAGCAATTGTCACAAACAAATATAAATGATACAGCTATTAAATATTACAAAAAATTTACAGATACCCACCTCGGGCAATTTGGACTTAACGTAAAAAATACGCTGTTTAGCTACTTTTTACAGCGGCTGGCCATTGAGGGATATTACAACCCTTTCACCGGCGAGGGACAGATCAGCAACGCGGTGCCTGCATTCATGCTGCCCTTCGTGGTAACCCATGAAATGGCCCACCAGGCGGGCATTGCAGCCGAAGGCGACGCAAACCTGATGGCCTATACCCTTTGTACCACTTCCGGCAACCCAACTTTTTCCTATTCGGCAACACTCAATGTATGGTTATATGTAGACCGGCGTTTGTTTTACCGTGACTCTGTAAAAGAAAAAGCGCTGAACGCCGAGCTCAACCCGCTCACGAAGCGGCACATTGATACCATAGAAAGCCTCAGCAGGCTTTATGATAATGACGCCAGCAAATACAGTTCGCAGATGTTTGACAACTATCTTAAAATGCAACAGCAAAAAGAGGGCATCAGGAGCTACGGCAATGTGGTGGCTAATGCTTGGCGGCTGGAGCAACAAAGGAAAACCAGGCCAGATACTATCTTGCATTTGCCATAAGACCTGGTAATTTCAGGCTTGATTTTTATAAGCGTACCCATAACTGTTGCTGCTTGTGCAACTATTAATTTAATGACAGATGAGCCTCATTTCATTTACAAACAAAGGTATCTATTGTGAACAGGGTGATTTTTACATAGATCCGTGGCTGCCGGTGGACTATGCGGTCACCACCCACGGCCATGCCGACCATGTACGCTTTGGCAATAAACATTACTTGTGTGAAACGATAACAGGCTCTATCATCAAAAGAAGGATAAGTGAAGACCTTGACGTATCCACGCTTGACTATGGCGTGGCCATGGTGCGAAATGGGGTGAATATTTCCTTTCACCCTGCCGGTCACATAGTGGGTTCCGCACAGGTAAGGCTGGAGTATAAAGGGGAGATATGTGTTATTTCAGGAGATTATAAAACGGAGTACGATGGTATCAGTACAGCTTTTGAACCGGTGAAATGCCATTCCTTCGTTACAGAAAGCACCTTCGGGCTGCCTATATATACATGGAAAAAACAAGAAGAGGTATTTGAAAATATCCGCAACTGGGTGGCCGCCAACCTTGCTCAAAACAAGACATCTGTGCTGATAGCATACAGCCTGGGTAAGGCGCAGCGCCTCATTAAGAACCTCACCGGCGGGCAACCCATATACGTACACCAGAGCATAGCCAACCTTAATGAAGTAATCAGGAACCACCACATTGACCTGCCGGAAACAACAACAATAACGCCTGACCTTACAAAAGATATATT
>JACMPD010000114.1 GCA_014377675.1 Taibaiella sp. | reverse complement strand
TGGCTGTCACTTTTGCCGTATCAGCCAGGGTGGCTGCTGCTATTGCTTTTTTAGCAGTATCGGTGAGCGGTGGCGGTGGTGCAGCAAGCGCTATATTACTCACAGGCTGAGGAATAATTTTCTGCGCTGAATCCTTTGCAACAGGCCAGACTGTGGCGGCCATGCCAGGGAGACCGGTACTGTCCATAGCAGTGTAGGTATATTCCTGCAGCTTAAAATCTTCTATTATTCTTATCAGGCGCTGCGCGTACTGTGGGTTGGTAGCGTAGCCGCAGCGCTTCAGACCCACCGCCCACGAAGCGTAGTCGGTTTGGGATATTGCGAATAAGTTATTGTACCTGGGGTTTCTTTTCAGGTAATCAGAATGGTCTTTGTAGGAGTCTTCTGCACAGCGGTACATTTTGAAACACTCTTTTGGCGCGTCATCATCATGAAAGAATTTATCTCCCTGGTAGTCAGACTTGCATTTAATACCAAAGTGGTTATTGGCCATGCATACGAGTTCGCTTCTGCCAGCTTCTGTTTCCAGCACGCCTTGTGCAAGCGTAACAGAGGCAGGTACACCTGACCTGCGCTGCTCAGCAATCGCGAGGTTGTAGTACTGCTCAATATACCTGTGGGCACGGCAGCTGAAGCTATCCTGCGCCCCCGCTTTGGCGAGGAAGGGCAAAAAGGCTAGGCACAATAGTACGTATCTTATCATTGGGCTCTAAATATTGAAAATTAACTTCTTATAACCTGGAAATGCAAAAATACGGTTTCGCTGGTTAAAAAGCCAGAAAATGGCGTTGTGCGCCGATAATTATTAATGACAAAATAATATATAACAGTGGAAAAAGAGGTAATTTTGATATACCAATCAATAATATGCCAAAAAAGATTGCAGAAAAAAAATTAATTCCTTTCTCATTATCCCAAAAAGTATAATTTTGCAACAAAAATTTAAAAACACTATTATGTCTGAAATTGCAAATCGCGTAAAGAAAATCATCGTTGACAAACTCGGTGTTGATGAATCAGAAGTTACTCCTGAAGCCAGCTTTACAAATGACCTCGGAGCCGATTCATTAGATACGGTAGAGTTAATAATGGAATTTGAAAAAGAATTCAACATATCGATACCTGATGAACAAGCTGAAACCATTACAACTGTAGGGCAGGCTATCGTTTATCTTGAAGAACATGTAAAGTAGTTTTCCAACACAAAAAGAACGAAAAACGTCAATGAATTTTCCGTATAAACGAGTTGTAGTTACGGGCCTCGGCGCCCTTACCCCATTAGGCAATACTATACCCCAATATTGGGACAGTTTGGTGAATGGAGTATCGGGCGCCGATTTTATTAAACAATTCGACGTAACGAAGTTCAAAACAAAATTCGCATGCGAATTAAAAAACTTTCACGCTGAAGATTATTTCGACAGAAAAGAAGCGCGGAAGCTGGATCGTTTTTCACAGGTTGCGCTTGTAGCAGCGGCTGAGGCGGTAGAAAGTTCGGGCTTGCTCAGTGCAGGATTGAACAGGGATAGAGTAGGTGTTATCTGGGGTTCTGGTATTGGCGGTATGATCACCTTCATTGAAGAAATGAAGAATTTCAACTCCGGTGACGGAACGCCTCGCTTTAACCCCTTCTTCATACCGAAACTAATCCTTGACATTGCGCCCGGGCAAATCTCGATGAAATATGGCTTTCGCGGCCCCAACTTTGCAACGGTAAGCGCATGTGCCTCTTCAACTAACGCAATAATTGACGCGCTCAACTACGTCAGGCTCGGGAAGGCTGATGCTATTGTTTGCGGCGGATCTGAAGCCGTGGTAACAGAGGCAGGCATTGGTGGTTTCAACGCAATAAAGGCACTTTCTGAAAGGAACAGCGACCCAAAGTCAGCCAGCAGACCTTTTGATCTTAACCGTGATGGTTTTGTGCTTGGGGAAGGCGCAGGTGCCCTTGTAGTAGAAGACTATGAACACGCCAAACGCCGCGGCGCGAACATATTAGCGGAAATAGCCGGCGGAGGCCTTAGTGCCGATGCTTATCACCTTACTGCGCCGCACCCCGAAGGACTGGGCGCCTACAATGTAATGATGGCGGCCCTTGACGACGCCGGCATGAAACCTGAAGACATTGACTATATCAATGTTCATGGAACATCTACACCGCTTGGCGATATAAGTGAGATAGCGGCTATCCAAAAAGTATTTGGTGACCATGCTTACAAGCTCAATATCAGCTCCACCAAATCAATGACGGGTCACCTGCTTGGCGCTGCGGGCGCTGTTGAAGCTATAGCAAGCATATTGGCTACTATTAATGACACTATACCGCCAACGATCAACCATTTTACCGATGATCCTTCATTCGACCCGCGTCTTAATTTCACTTTCCATGAGGCGCAAAAGCGCACGGTAAGAGCGGCGTTAAGCAATACATTCGGTTTCGGCGGGCATAATGCTTCTGTAATTTTCAAAAAATTTGAAGAATAATTTTGCGGCGCCTATCACGCATCCTCACTCTGTTTTCGTCGGCTGACAAAGCGCTTTTACTTCAATTAGAGCATTTGCTGGGCTTTATGCCAAAGCGGGCCGCCTACTACAAGCTTGCCCTTATGCACCGGTCCCGGCCTGAGGATGTTACCGACAGCAATGAGCGGCTTGAATTTCTTGGCGACGCCATTCTGGGTGCTATCATTGCCGAATATCTGTTTAAAAAATACCCCTATCAACCCGAAGGTTTTCTTACCGAGTTGCGTTCGAAAATAGTGCGCCGGGAAACGCTCAATAATGTGGCCGTACGCATGGGGCTTAATAAAATGGTACAGTACAACCAGAATGACCGCGGGCTGAGCAGAAGCCACATTTTCGGTAATGCTTTGGAGGCACTGATAGGCGCGGTATACCTGGATCAGGGATTTATAAAAACCCGCACATTCATCCTTAACCAGCTGGTAAAAGGTTATATAGACCTTGACACCATGGAAAGCACCGACACAAATTATAAAAATCAGTTGCTTAGCTGGGCGCAAAGAAATGGCCATACTCTCGTGTTTGAAACCCTTGATGAGAAGTTGGAAAACACGCGTAAGTTATTTCCCGTAGGCATTTTGCCCAAGGGCGAAGTTGTGGCACAAGGGACCGGCTACAATAAAAAAGACGCCGGCCAGGTAGCCGCACAAAACGCCCTGGTAAAACTCGGAGCTTAACTCAATCTTCAACTTTGCCTTCCTTCCGGCGAATTTATTAAATTAAGTTGCCACACCTTTGTACCATCCACAAACAACATAACTTTATCATCTAAATAAGAGTAATGGTAATAGCCAACCCTATCCATGACGTCAATTTCAAGCAGTTGATGGAAGACCTTCCGACAGCTCGCTTTTTCATTGAAACACTGATTGGGGAAACTATAGACGACCTACAAGTAAAGCCGCAGGAGTACCGGTACAAAGTGGGCACCCATGAGACAAGTATTGAAGAGGAAACGTACAAGCTGCTGACCATTTACAAGCTTGACTATGTAGCCACAATAAAAACAGGGAGCGGTGAGCACAAAAAAGTACTGATTGAAGTGCAAAAAGCCCGCAACAGGGTGGACATTATGCGCTTTAGAAATTACCTGGCAGAGCAGTATAAGCTGGAAGATGAAGTGGTGGCAGCCGAAGGTGATATTATTAAAAAAACCATTACCCATTGTTACTATTTACTTGTTAGGCTTCAAACTGGCTGATATTGATTCACCCGCAATAAAGGTGGAAAGGAAGTATATAGATATGATATTGGGCCAGCCGATACTGAATAAAAGTGAATTTATAGAGCAGCTGACCCACAACAGCTTCATAGTGCAAATACCACACATAAGAGGGAGGCTACAAAACAGGCTTGATGCGCTGCTGAGTGTGTTTGAACAAAAACACTTTTTAGATGAAAGCGGATCTATAAAAGAATATAACCACAGCATAGACTTCCCGGAAGTAAGAAGGATACTGGATGTGTTGCACACTGAAGGTGTGGACCCAGCCCGCCGTAAAGAGATTGAAGACGAAATAGAAGCATGGCGCCTGATAGAAGGCGGCAACAGGAACGACTTTGAGCGGTTCAGGTTGCAGATTGAACAGAAGGACAGGCAAATTGAGCAAGAACGGGCGGAAAAGGAACGTATTTTGGCAGCTATGGAAGCACAACAAAAAGAACTGGAAGAATTGAAAAAGCTATTAGGCAGGTAGTGTTTCATCATCAGGATCGCTGCCCAGATTTTTCAGTATGTCATCGACCCAAGCATCGCTGTCAAAACGACTGATCAGCTCTATGGCGTCTTTATTGTTTTCAAGCATATGGTTCAGAGCCAGTGTGTAGATGTGTTGCTTCATTGTCTTTTCAACACCAGGGGTATCCAGCATCTGCCGGTTACTGCCACTGTAAGTGAATTCGCCCCCGCTTACATTGCAGGCCAGAATCATGCCTCTGAAAAAGGGCTTTAAAGGGAACTTTATTTTCTTACCCAGCTTCACTAGTGCGTACTCCCTGCAGGCCTTCTGCAAGCCTTTTGCCACGCCATTAACCAATGAACCACCAAAGTCAGTTGCAGTACGGTTAGCGAAACTATATAGCTCAGGTACAGGGTCGTTATAGTAGTTAGCGTAGCCAAGGCAAACCTGGTAGGTTCTTTGCCTTATCTCCGCGTCAATTTTCAATGTAAAATACATGCCCTGTTTTTCATCAGCCACCGATTTGAACAGCGCGTCCATACCACCAGGGTAGTGGTAAAATCTTTGCTGGAAATATTCCGAAGTTACATCACGTAACAGCACCTTGCAGTTGCGGTGCATGAGTGCAAAAGTGGCCAGCTGTTCATTGAGATAATCAAAATCAGGAGACAGGTTGAAGATTGATGTATCAAGCGCAAAGTTCAACACAATTGTAGCACCTGTTGTCTCCAGGGGTACCATGGGTACACCAGCTATACTTCTGCCTTCTTTATAACAAAAGGACTCAATGACCTCGCCATCATACAAATCAATACGGAAATGAGCGCTAAGCGCTATGGCGACCGCCAGACCAAAATGAGTGTTTATACCAGGAGTAAATTTATCATAATGCTGCAAGGCCGCGGCTATTTCGTCAACATCGCTGGCGTTCTCAACTACTATATCTATAGTGCCCTCCTGCGCCAGATCAATGGTAATGAAACAGTTGCCTGATGATTGTGGCGTCACAAGCGTACGCAACATATCTATTATCATGAAGCATATTCCCCCATGACGTAAATCGCCAATATACATCGCGGGCCTTTGCCTTATCGCGTCCGGGGGCCGGATTATGTCATCATTATTCTCGCTCATCAGGTAGCTGCAATTTAAGATAAATAAATCAATAGTTGAAAATTGCTGTACCCACAACCGGGTTCTGGATACAAATTTGGTAAGCCATGCGCCAAAACGTGGGTTAGAATAACAAATACTGATGTTAAATAAGGTTAAACAAGTGCATGCAAACCCTTTTACCTGCTATATTTGTATCATACAAATGAACGGAAACGGCAAAATAAAATTCAGGTATATAAAATGGCTGATGCTGGCCAGCCAGGCGCTGCTGATTGTATTCACGGCTCAATGGCTTTTTACTCAGTACAACGGACAGCGTGAGGTCCTCAAAAAGAATCTTACCAAGTTATTTACCGATGTGCAGCATCAGATATCAGACTCCCTGTTGCTTACTCATGTTATTGACCCTTTGGCGGTAAGTACGAAGGCAGGTGCCGGAGAAAATACCATTGCTTCAGATAAACCGGTGACTCTATCACCGGGCGGACTGCACAAAGTGCTCACCCGCACCGGGAGCATATCAAAAGCGCAGGAGCGGGATTTGTTTCACATAGACACCATAGCTTTCAACGAAATTTTCAGCCAGCAGATGCGGCAAAACGGCTGGGACTTCCCCTCGCAGTGGATCAACAATAACGACAGCAATAAAGAAGGTAAAAGCATATTTATTAAAAGCAATTTTTTTACCCAGGAAAATGGCGTTGTAGTAAAAAACTACAGGAGCTACTTATTCTATATGCTGTTGCCGCAACTGTTTTTTGCACTGATACTGCTTACAATAACGAGTACAGCTTTTTGGGTTACATATCGCAGCCTTGCCGCGCAAATGAAGCTCAGCCAGCTTAAAGATGACTTCATCAGCAATATGTCTCACGAGCTGAAAACACCTATCTCAACCGTGAAACTGGCACTGGACGCGCTTAATAACTATGGAGTGATTGACAACCCCGTAAAAAACCGGGAATACCTGGGTATGGCCTCAGCGGAAATGGACCGGCTGGAATTACTGGCGACACGCGTGCTGAATACATCATTGCTGGACAACGGGAAAATGTACCTGCAGCGGGAAACCTACGACCTGAAAAAATTAATAGAGGAAGTAGTGCAAAACCTGCAGCTGAGGCTGGCACAGAGCAATGCGAAAGTGAGCTTTGAAACCAAGGGCAACTGCTTTATGGTGCCTGTGGATAAACTGCACATGCAGGGCGTAGTGGTAAATCTTATTGACAATAGCCTTAAATACGCTTTACAACAACCGAATATTTACATCAGCCTGAATGAACTTAATGGTGCGGTGCAGCTGAGCCTGTCTGATAACGGGCCGGGCATACCTGAGGAGTACCGGGGAAAAATATTCGAGAAATTCTTCAGGATACCTGATGGTTACCGGCACAACACTAAGGGCTATGGCCTGGGGCTGAGCTATGCGGCACAGGTAATGAGGCAGCACAATGGCAGCATTAATGTGAGCAACAGGGCGGCAGGTGGCTGCACGTTTACCCTGACTTTCTAAACAAGGTTCTTTTTTCACTGCATACAATTCGATAGTCAATAATTGAATGAGTGCCCTGTCCGTAACCGTTATATTTTGAAAAAGTGGCCATAAAGAAAAAAATACTGTATGTTGAAGACGAGCCATATATGGCCCGTATAGTAAAAGATACCCTTGAGCTGAAAGGCTTCGAGGTAATGCACAGAAGCGAGGGCGGGCGCATACAGGAATATGTAACCTCCTTCGGGCCTGATATCTGCCTGCTTGACGTGATGCTGCCACACATTGACGGCTTCGCTATTGCCACACATATACACCATATAAAACCACGGCTACCCATCATTTTCCTGACCGCCAAAACCCAGACCGATGACCTTTTGAAAGGCTTCGCATCAGGCGGATCAGACTATCTGAAGAAACCCTTCAGCATGGAAGAGTTGATAGCGCGGATTGAAAACCAGCTTAAATTCAGTATGCGGGAAGCTGCACCCGGCCAGGAACTGCCCGAGGTAGTGCGGCTGAAAGATTACACATTTTACCCAGGAAAATATGAATTGCACGGCCCGGCGGGCATAATAAAACTATCAAACAGGGAAGCGCAGATACTGGTAATGCTTTGCGGCCACACCAACGGCGCCATTGACCGCCGCGAACTGCTGCAGGCAGTATGGGGAGATGATTCCTTTTTTAACTCCCGCAACCTTGATGTATATATCCGTAAGATAAGGGGCTACTTCGCCGCAGGCTCCGGTATAGAGATAGTGACGCTTAAGGGGCAGGGGTATCATTTCGTGGTGTCATAAAGCTTTCTAAAGGGTTACTTCATCACGTTTAACCCCAATCTTATTCGGCCTATTATTTCATCAGGCACGTTGTTTTCAGCGGCGAGGAACTCCCAGGTGGCGGCAGCGCGGTCTTCGTCAAAACCGATTTTACCAATCTCCTCCCCCAATGCATGCAGCGTTATGAGTTGATTTTTCGCCATGGTTAATACAATGATTCATAGTTGTTATTAGTGGCTTCAGTGGCAATATAAGCGGCAAAACCGCTGAGCATATCATTGTGCTGCAGCACCTTCAGCAGGGTATCCATGGTGGCGTTCCTGCCTGCCTCCAGGTTTTGTATGGTGAGGCGTGAAAGCGCCAGCTTATCGGCCAGTTGGGCCTGTGTGAGGCCCTCTCTCTTCCTCATCAGCTTCACCAGCGCCCCCGCCTGCAGCTTCACCTCTTGAATTGTAATGTCATTGAACATCGAATGCCTGTTATAGTATGCAAATTAAGTTTTTTTAGTGAAAATGTATGTTATAATTGACTTTTTTGGCTGATTGAGCTAAATCTGTAGTGTTACCGCGATATAACAG
>JACMPD010000113.1 GCA_014377675.1 Taibaiella sp. | reverse complement strand
TTTATCATTTTAAACCACAAAATTATATAAATGTAGCAAATAGCAAAATTTATTTAACCTGCCGAAGTTATTTCGGAAACCTTCCTAAGGGAGATAACAGCTCAGTAAGCGACCCAAAGTCTTATTTTAACTCAACTAATATTTCAGGTATAATCGGGCTGCAGGCTAGGCTGCCACTGCATATTATTGTAGGTGCCAGGTACCTAATGGGCTTTACTGATCTAAGGAATCAAAGCATTGCCGGAACCGGTGATGCCTGGCGCAGCCGTACAATACAGGCCTATGCGGGGATTAAATTGTTCTAATAAATTAAATAACATAGAAAAGCCGTTCAGCAAAACACTGAACGGCTCTTTTACTATTAAAACTAATAAGATTAGTGGAGGTATATTGGCGCAAAAAGGTGATTGGGACAGCCGTACTTTTTGGTGCTCGTGCATGAAGTTGAAGCAACCAGTGCTGTAAAAATGGCGGCTACAACAATTGCAGTGCGGAATTTGGTTAGAGTCTGCATACTTTAAAAATTGTGAATAACGAAAAGCTGGTTTAACTTTGTACGAAGTTACGGAATATTTATGAAACACATTCATTTTATAGCCATTGGCGGCGCAATTATGCATCAGCTTGCCATTGCACTGCATAAAAAAGGGTACATTATTACAGGTAGCGATGATGAAATAAATGATCCGGCTAAAATTAATTTGATTGCTGAAAGAATTATGCCTGAAGCAAATGGTTGGTTTGCTGAAAAAATAGACGGGAATGTGGAAGCCGTTGTTTTGGGGATGCATGCAAAAGGCGATAATCCGGAACTTTTGGCAGCTAAAGCCAAAGGTATACCAGTCTATTCTTTCCCCCAATATGTATACGAGGTAAGCAAAAATAAAAAGAGGGTAGTAGTGGCGGGCAGTCATGGCAAAACAACCATCACGTCCATGATTATGCATATCCTCCAATATCATGGTATTGATTTTGATTACCTTGTCGGGGCTAAAGTAGCTGGTTTTGAATTGTCTGTAAAGCTGTCTGATGCGCCCATTATTGTACTGGAAGGTGACGAATACCCGGCTTCGGCTGAAGAAAAAAGACCGAAAATATTTTTTTATCACCCGGATATCACTGTTTTAAGCGGCATTGCCTGGGATCATATTAATGTTTTCCCCACCGCCGAGATATATTTCAACCAGTTTGAGCAGTATTTGGAGGGTATAAAACCAGGCACAAAGGTGTTTTATAATGATGAAGACAGCGAAGTGCAACGTATTATATCAGGTTCAGCGTTGCACCTTGATGCAGTGCCTTACTCGACACCCCCTTTTCATTATGCTGATGGGGTGCCGGTAATGGAAACTGCAAACGGGGAGGTTAAAGTATCAGTTTTCGGCAGGCATAATTTGCTGAATATGGAGGCCGCTATAAAGGTTTGTAATGAGTTAGGTATTAGCGCTGTTGATTGTTATAAAGCCATAGCATCATTCACCGGCGCTGCGCGCAGGCTGGAGAAAGTAAAGGAAGAGAAAAATCTACTGGTATACCGAGACTTCGCGCATGCGCCAAGTAAGCTACGCGCCACGCTTGATGCTGTTCGGGAAGCGTATCCCGGGCATCACCTCGTAGCCTGTTTTGAACTACACACCTTCAGCAGCCTTAACGAGAAGTTTTTATCAGAATACGCTCACTGCATGGATGCCGCTGACGAAGGTATCGTTTATTTCAGCCACCATGCCCTTGGGCTCAAGGGTTTACCACATCTGGAGCGTAGTACAGTTAAAACAAGTTTCAGAAGAGACGATATAATAGTTATTGACAACAAAGAAGAGCTACAGAAGGTAGTGGGGCAAATGGTGTCAGGTAAAGATAAACCTGTGTTTTTATTGTTAATGAGTTCAGGAACTTTCGATGGAATTGACTGGAATAATGTAAGTTCGCATTTGATTTCATAAACACTATGCCAAAATTGCTATTAAAAAGGCCAATTGTATTTTTTGACCTTGAGACAACGGGAACTGACAATGTGAAAGACCGCATTGTTGAGCTTGCTTTTGTTAAATTAATGCCTGACGGCACAAGAGAAAAGTATATCCGCAGAATAAACCCAGGTGTGCCAATACCCCCCGAGTCAACAGTTTTCCATGGTATTAAAGATGAAGATGTTGCAAGTGCACCTTATTTTAAGAATATTGCTCATGAGTTATATGAATGGATGAAAGGGTGCGATATGGGGGGCTACAACTCAAGTAAATTTGACCTTCCTCTGCTTGCCGAAGAGTTTCTGCGGGCAGGTGTGAATGTAGATTTTACGGAAAGGCATATGGTAGATGTACAGCAGATATTTTTTAAAATGGAAGCACGAACGCTTGCCGCGGCTTACCAGTTTTATTGTAAAAAAGAACTGGAAAATGCCCATAGCGCGGAGGCCGATATACTGGCAACCATTGATGTGCTTGATGCGCAGCTTGATAAATATGAAGGTATCGCTGTTGATGTACCCGGCCTGCACAATTTTACTCATAATGATGAATATGTTGATTACGCCCGCCGGATGGTGATGAAGGACGGTCATCCGGTATTTAATTTCGGGAAACATAAAGGCAGAAAGGTAGAGGATATTTTTAATGCCGAGCCACAATACTATGACTGGATGATGCAGGCTGACTTCGCTTTGCATACGAAACAAAAAATATCTGAAATACTCAACAAAATGAAGCTTAGAAAAGCCGGGCTAAAAGTTTAGCAAATCATTTTGCCTTTTTTTATAAATATTATTTTTATTTTGCCATTTCCAATTGAACAGCCTTCTTGAAAAAACTTGTCATAATACCGACCTATAACGAGAAAGAGAACATCGAAAAAATAATACGTAAAGTATTTTCCTTGTCTGGTGGTTATCATTTACTTATAGTAGATGATGGCTCGCCTGATGGTACCGGTGATATAATAAAAAACCTGCAAAATGAATTCAGTGGTTCCCTTCATCTTATGGAAAGAAGCGGAAAAATGGGGCTTGGTACAGCTTACATAGCTGGTTTCAAATGGGCGCTTGGAAAGGGATACGAATATATATTTGAGATGGACGCTGATTTTTCTCACAACCCTGACGATCTCGAAAGACTTTATGATGCCTGCGCTGCCGGCGCTGATGTTGTTGTGGGGTCAAGGTATATCAAAGGTGGTGGGGTTGTGAATTGGCCTTGGGATCGTATTTTTATATCTAAAGGAGGAGCGTTCTATACCAGGATGATTACTTGGATGCCGGTTAACGACCCCACCGCGGGTTTTGTGTGCTATTCAAGTAAAGTATTAAGGGCTATCCCATTGGATAAAGTACATTTTATAGGTTATGCTTTCCAGATAGAAATGAAATATCGCGCTTGGAAACTTGGTTTTAAAATAAAAGAAGTTCCTATCACATTTGAAGACCGCAAAGAGGGCGTTTCAAAAATGAGTAGCGGCATAATAAAAGAAGCAATGTATGGCGTATGGAAAATGAGAGGGTTTGATCATTCCAAGGCCTGATTAGTATTGTGGCAATGTTTTTGATAAATAAAATCTCAGAAGTGTCGCTTCAATTCATCATCAGTTTACCAAACCTGCACTCCAGATTTTTATGTTGTGAATCCCTTATTATATTAGTCAATTAGTCTGGCGGGTTTGACCCTTTTGCCTGCTACTGCATCATCAATATCAAGGTACTGAAGGATATTAATTCGTAGAGTATTTATATCTGAGCCAATGGCAGGAGAAAAAGCGGGTTATTAGATTCAGGGCTATGCCTGCCTTCCACAACGTTTTAATTGGTTATTGAACTTGCATTCCCTCGACCCATTTCCTTACTTTTGCACTCATAAATGTCCCAACTTATAATATATACTGATGGTTCTTCACGCGGGAATCCTGGCCCGGGCGGCTACGGTGCCATTCTTCAGTGGGGTAGTGTGGTTAAAGAAATCAGCCAGGGGTACAAACATACTACCAATAACCGCATGGAACTTATGGGCGTAATAGTAGCCCTCGAATCACTTACAAGAACTGGCCTTGAAATAATAATATATACCGATTCTGCCTACATTGTCAATTCTGTAGAGAAAAAATGGGTATTTGGGTGGGAAAAAAAGGGATACGAAGGGAAGAAGAACCCCGATCTTTGGGCAAGGTTTTTGATACAATACCGCAGGCAAAAAATAAAGTTTGTTTGGGTAAAAGGGCACGCTGACAATAAATACAATAACCGCTGCGATGTGCTTGCCACACAGGCTGCAGACAGTAGGCAGTGGCTTGAAGATGTTGGGTTTGTGTAGTTATTTCAACTTATAATACAAAGGTTATGAAGTTTTCAAAGTACCACGGAACCGGGAATGATTTTATTTTGCTCGATAACCGGGCAGGCACTTTAATTTTAACGCCAAAGCAAGTCGCACACATCTGTCATCGACGCTTTGGTGCAGGTGCTGACGGCCTTATGATGCTTGAACTGGCTCCGGGTTTTGATTTCCGGATGGTATATTTTAACGCTGATGGTAACGAGAGCAGCATGTGCGGCAATGGTGGCCGTTGCATTACAGCTTTTGCCAGGGAGTTGGGTTTGATTGGCGATTCAGCAAACTTTATTGCAATCGATGGCCCACACCACGGCAACATTAATAACGATGGCACAATTAGCCTTCAGATGAAGGATGTGACCGAGTTAAATATCTATGACACACATACAGTGACAGATACAGGTTCACCTCACTACATTCGTTTTACCGCAGATGTTGAAAGTGAAGACATATACAATGAAGGAAGGAAAGTAAGATACAGTCAGGAATTTGCACCTGCCGGCATTAATGTCAATTTTGTGCAGTTGACGGAAGACAATTCGCTGAAAGTGCGCACCTACGAGCGTGGAGTTGAAGACGAAACCTTGAGTTGCGGCACTGGCGTTACCGCCGCTGCCATTGCGGCAACAGGACGCACAACAGGCATATTTCTCACACGTATCTCTACTCCGGGCGGTTTGCTTTCTGTTTCATTCACAAAAAAACAGGCTTTGTCAGCTATAAATGTGGTACTTACTGGGCCAGCGGTCAAGGTATTCGACGGGAATTTTGAAGATATTTAATATTTTCTACGTTTAGGCTTTTTTGCTTCCTTCGAAAGTCCCATTATCCCTGCTATCAACAACACAAGGCCTATTACCAGGTAGAAGAATCCGGTGTTATCACTGCCACCTATATTTATTATGCTCTCATCTTCTTCTTTCAGCATGTCCATCATGCTTAAAGAAATTAGAATGATGCCGGCAATAAGCGCTAATATACTTTTTAGGCTCCCTTTCATTATATCTATATTTAGGAATATTTCGCTCTCCCGGTCCGAAACCGGCTTCTCAAAGGTATATGAACAGTTTGAGAAATACAATTATTAAGTCGGTTTGCAAATAATAGTTCTGTTTACATTATTTCATCCAGTCTTAAAATACTGCTTCAATCGCCATAGCTTGTTCAATCAATGCGCTGTCGAAAGTCACAATTAATAACCGAACATTGTGGTTGCAGCTTCTTTTGTTGTAACTTTAGTGAGCTAAAACAAATTTAGACCAGCGAGTAAACAAATTCAACAGTTGGCTTCAATCGTTATGTTGAAGCTATACGGCCAGTTAGTATTGAGCAAGTTTGTTGAGCAAAATAATTCAAAATAAATTTTGCTGTTTCAAAATGCCTTCCTACATTTGCAGTCCCAAACAAAACGGGGGAAGTTCTTACGAAGCAGATGCGAAGGAAATAGATTTTAGTCTTTGACTA
>JACMPD010000112.1 GCA_014377675.1 Taibaiella sp. | reverse complement strand
GTTAATGTGTCTTGCCAAAACGGCGGCTCCTGCAGTGTGGGTGTTTGTAAATGCCCTACCGGCTTTGGAGGCCCTACTTGTGGCGCAAAAATGGTGAGCAGGTATATTGGCTACTATGCAGGCTACACAAAATGCAACAATGGTGCACAGGTTATTGATACAGTATTTATATATGGCGATGTGCCTAAGCAGGTAGCACAAGTGTATCTGCGGCTGAAGAGCCACCCTTATGAGTTGATGGTGGGCACAGTAAGCAACAATGAGAGCACCTATTCTATGTCAATCCCTGACCTGGTATTCACTAACTATTATAAGATGTATCATGTTACCCTGCAGGATGATAGTAAGCTCACACTGAATACTTATGAGCGCGATAACACTATACCAGGATTTTTTAACGAAAATACCTGCACATTCGTAGGGTTTAAGCATTCATTTTAGGCAGCATTTCCACTCAACAATATTTAAAAAATTAAGGCTATCGCAATGTGATAGCCTTAATTTTTAGGCTTTTTTGAGCTTTTAGTATTGCGCTGTTATCCTACAATGGAAATAAAATCTATAAATTTTTGGTTAATTCATTAATGCTATTATCTTTGAGGTAGGAAAAAAGAAAATAATCAGCTTAGTATCAGTTGCATATAGGAAACGCACTGTTTAATATATCACCGTAGACCGACGGTTTTTTATTGCCAGGAAACACAGAAATTATGACTTATGAACGCCAGATAATTGACAGCAGAATAAATATACTCCTTGAAGTATGTGATATTGTGTTGGAGATATCACGCGATAGCATAATCACTAACATTTGGGGGAATGACCACGATGAGACCCTGCTACATGAGTTGGCGGCGCTCAAAGGCCACAGTTTGGATACTCTTCTGCCCGATAGTATTATTTGCCTTTGTAAATGGCAGATAGAGGAAACAATTATAAAAGGGAAGAAAACACACTCCCGTTACATTTTAACTAATGGCCTGGCGTATGATGTAAGAACATTAAATTATGCTGAGGGGAACTGTATTTTACTTACGCTCGAAGCAGAGCACACAGAAAATTTAAACAGCGAAATAAATAATAAGTGGAAATATGCCTTCGAAGCGACAGGTGATGGTTATTGGGATATTGATGTAGAAAATGACCGCATGTACTGCTCACCAAGGTGGCATGAGATTTTCGGCTATACACCTGATGAGATTGTAACTATTGATGACTGGACGTCAAAAATATACGCTGATGACTACTCAGTTGCGGAAGGTAACTTCGCCAGGCATGCGCGCGGCGAAACCCCTTACTACACAGCAGACATCCGCTACTGTTGTAAAGACGGTTCAGTTAAATGGGTGCTGAGTAATGGCACCATAGTGTCTAAGACAGCAGATGGCAGGCCAAGAAGGATAGTAGGCACACACAAAGACATTACAGAGCGAAAGAAAATGGAAGAGCAATACCAGGCAAATCTCAGCCTGTTGCTTCGCCTGATGAACAACTTCCCATCGGGCGTACTGGTTACTGACGAACAAAAAAAACTACTCTTCGCCAATAAAGCGTTCTGTGCTTTATATGGTATTGACAAACACCCGAGAGACCTTATGGGCACTGATACAGAAGCGAGCCTGCAACAGGACAAACTGATGTATAAAGAGCCTGAAGAGCTGGTCAAAAGAATTAAACAAATATTACACGCAAAAAAAATAGTGCTTAAAGATGAACTGGAAATGATTGACGGACGCATAATAAGCCGCGATTATATACCCTTGTCATTTAAAAACAATCACAAAGGAGAAATATGGAAATTTACCGATGTCACCTTTCAAAAAAACACTGAAAAAAGGTTTGAGCAACAACGGTTGTTTTATGAACGAATATTGAACAGCCTGCCGGCCAGTATTGCCGTATTTGATAGTGAAGGACATGTTCTGTACATTAACCCTAGCGTTGTAAAAAATGATAGTACACGCGCCGCAACAATTGGTAAAACACTCGATGAGTTTTGCGTTTTACTTAATATAGCCGATGATATAAAAACGGAGCGTTTGTTATTTTTTGAGACTGCTAAAAAAGAAAAACGCACGGTACAATGGGATGAAAAATTAGTAAACAGTAAAGGTGAAGTCAGCTATGAGATAAGATGCTTCTTTCCTATTTTTAATAATAACGGTAATCTTGATATAGTAATAGGCTATGGGCTTACTATTACAGACCGCAAGTTGGCAGAAGACGCACTCAACACAAGCATGAACGCCTTTGCTAACTCATTTAACCTTTCCGGCATTGGTAAGGCACTGGTGTCACCTGGTGGCCGCTGGCTTGAAGTGAACGACGAAATCTGTAGGTTAACAGGCTACACGAGGGCAGAGTTACTGGCAGCCTCTACCAACGATATTACATATGTTGAGGATATTAACAACGACGCCGAACTTATAAGTCAGTTAATAAAGAAAGAAATACTCTCTTATACTATAGACAAAAGATTTGTATCAAAAAACAGGCAGATAATAGCGGCTTCACTCACAGTATCGCTGCTTTGGGGCAGTGACGGCAACCCTAAGTATTATATTTGCGATATTATAAATACAACTGCGCAGAAAAGTCTTACTGATGAGTTGCACCGGCAAAATGACAAACTGGAAGCGACAAAAATAAACCTGATTAATAAAATAAATCAGCTTGAAGAGTTGAGCCACATGATAGCCCATAACCTCAGGGGGCCGGCGGGCAACATTAAAATGATGGCTGAACGCCTGATAATTGATGAAAATGACCCGAGGGTGGCTAATGAAGTATTTACAAGGGAAGAAGCAAGCCAGATAGTTTATGAAAGCAGCATTGCGCTTAACAACAGCCTTAATACGTTGATGGAGCTGACGCAAATAAAGCTAAATAAAAATATAGAATACGATAATTGCACAGTAGAAGATTTCGTCAATGAAATCATACGCCAGCTGCACGGTGTTATTTATGAAAAACATGCAAATATTATATTAAACCTCGAGGTTCCGGTTGTCAGCTACCCTAAAGTTTACCTGGAAAGTATCTTATACAACCTGGTCAGCAATTCATTAAAATACAGCAACCCCGCTATAGATCCTGAAATTACCATCACCACAAGTTCGGTGAATGGCAAGGTACACCTTATCATAAAGGATAACGGGCTTGGCATTGACCTTGACCGCTATGGCGATAAAGTGTTTAAGTTGAATAAAATATTCCATGAGGGGTTCGACAGCAAGGGCGTGGGCCTGTTTTTAACAAAGTCTCAGGTGGAGTCCCTTGGCGGTTCAATTACGCTAAGCAGTAAACCCATGAAAGGTTGTGAATTTACCGTTATACTTTAGTGCACATTAGTCACTTAGTTTAATCTTTCAGGCGCATTTTTTCGAGCAAAGTGTTCAGCATTGCTGCCTCTTCTTCACTGAGACCAGTTACCAAATTGGTAACATCAGTTATTTCCTTTGTAGTCACATCAAGCAGCAAAAGCCCATTCTGGGTTATAGAAATAAGCGTTTCTCTTTTATCAATTTTAGAAGTTGTTCTTTTCACCAGCTTCTTAATGAGCAAACGGTCAATAATTCGGGGTACATTACTGCTTTTTTCTATCATTCTGCCTGCAATATCCTTTATACACATTTTCTCAGGGTGTTTTCCCCGTAGTATTCTCAGTACGTTATATTGTTCAATAGTTATGCCGTTACTTTTTATGGCCTTGCTCAGGTGGTCTTTAAGCCAGTAAGCGGTGTACATTACATTAATGGTAGCCTTGTGCGTCTCGTCAGAAAAATGGCTCGTTTTTATCGCCTCCTCAAGTATCATAATACAAATATAACCACATAGAGGCACATGCAACTGCTATGCCCACAAAGTTTTAATAGCGGTAAAACATTTTTAACGCTTTTGCCACCCAAATCGCCACGAAAGCCCGAAGGAGACATTATCTTCATATAACACTTTTGCACTTGGGGTCAAGGCTATTAACTGAGGTTTGTAATCAACCCCGGCGAAGAGTGCATTGGTAAGGCGGAAATATACTAACGCAACAAAGCCAAGGCTGGCATAGCGTTGCTGAAACATAGTATTGTCAGATTGCATAAACCGACGGTAGTAGCGGTTGACAAAGTGTGTACCGCCGTAAACGCCATACCCCATATCAAAACGCCCCAATACATGGTGATTGGCCACTGAAAGCCACGTTGCTGACTTCTGTTCCCTCGGTTGTGCTGAATTGTAATATACAAGCGAATCGCGGTAGGGTTTTCTGTTTACTGCGAGCGAGGCCACAGCCATACCACCCTCCACAGAAATATAACTATTTTTTTTGTAATGATAATTTAATCCTAAACTATAGCCAAAGGGACGTCCTGATACATTAACATAATTATAGTTAAATAAGTATACATTTAAAAATGGCGGGTTAATAACGGCCTCCCATTTATAATTAGAAAAAGGCTTGTGTGCAATATAGCCTTTGGTGGTGGTATCGTCAAAATCGATATAAACATTACTGGG
>JACMPD010000111.1 GCA_014377675.1 Taibaiella sp. | reverse complement strand
TTTGATTCTATTATTTATGACCCGACACCCGGGTTTGTGGCGTCAACGGTTTACCCGACTGCATGGTATAAGGGCTGGACCAACGTAAGTGTTGACCTTAGCACTTATGCCGGGCGAACTGTTACTATGAAGTTTTTTGCTGCGGCATGCTCAGACGGTGGCCATTGGGGATATGCATATATTGATCTTGCCGACCTTTTTGAGACCTATGCCAGGTTGCCGTTTCATGCGACAAGTGTAACGATGGCCGGGCCCGCAGGTTATAGTTCTTACAGATGGACAGATTCTGCAACGTTTGGCACTACTTATGGTACTACCGCAAGTGTTACGATACCGGCGCCGGCAGTAAAAACAAAGTATGCGCTGATCCTCACGCCAGCCAGCGGCCACGGCACTGTTGATACCATCTATAAAACGATAGACGTTACACCATTGGGTTTGAGTAACCCGAGCCTTAATACAGGATTTAATCTCTATCCCAACCCCACATCAGGTGCGGTGAAGATTCAATGGACTAACCAGCAAACCGGCACAGCAGCAATGGAAATAACTGATGTGACAGGCAGAATTGTTTACCGGTCAGCGTTGAACCTGGACGCAGCAACTGGGGAGCAGCAGATTAATTTAGGTAAAGTCGCTGACGGCATTTATTCTATTACCATCAAGTCTGATATCATTAATTATACAGGCAAAATAAATGTTCAAAAATAAAAACGCTTTTTTGATAATAGAAGGGATGTCTTTAACAGGACATCCTTTTTTTTTACTTAAGGAGCTGTCTAGTCGGGTTCGGGAAGGGCATTTGCAGGCAAGCATTTGTATTAATCCCTAACTCCGCAAATAATTACCCCGTCTAATGAGAAAATTTTAAAAAACGCAGTACTGTATTGGTATTTGCGTTTTTTTGTAGTATATTTGAGCAACCTAATTAAGTTGCTTATGTATTTACCTCAATGGGCACAGTCCTATAAAGAACCAAGAACAGAGATCAAGTGCATTAAGGGAATGTATTATAAATATGAAGTAAGCTATCAGTACAATAAAGACAAAAAAAGGACCGACAAAATAACGGGCCGGTTGTTGGGGAAAATAACGGAAGCTGACGGCTTTGTCGCCTCTGATAAAGATGTGATAAGGCAAAAAGCGCAACAACTGCCTAAAGTGGACATTAAGACCTTTGGTGTTTATAATTTATTTTCAAATTTGCTTGCAGAGGAAATCGCCTCACTGAAAGCCACTTTTAAAGAAGATGCAGCAGAAAGGCTACTATCCTTTGCCATGATGCGATGGGCCTACCAATCGCCAATAAAAAGGGCCGCTAATTACCATGCTCATGACTTTTGTTCCGAATACTGGAGCAAAGAAGCCATTTCCGACAAACAGTTGTCAGAAGCATTGAAATTCATAGGTCAGAACAGGGAAGCTCTGGTGACGTGGATGAAACTACAATTGCAGCGTGATGTAGCAGATAGCAATAAGTTCGTAATGATGGACTCAACACATGTTGCCAGCCTTTCGGATCAACTCGGGATAAATGCAAAAGGCTACAATCCTGCTCATGACCATGATAAGCAAATACGACTCATGTACCTGTTTTCAGCAGGTCTGAAGCAGCCTGTTTATTACAGGCTTGTCAATGGTAATATCACAGATATAAAATCAATGTCGCTGTGTGTAAAAGAAATGAATGTGACCGATGTTATATTTATAGCAGATAAAGGCTTTTATAGCGCAGATAATATAAATCAGCTTACAGAAAGCCAATTGCGTTACATCATCCCTGTCCACAGAAACAATACTATCATTGATCTTACTCCATTATCCAAAGCCAATTTCAAAAAAGAGATAAAAAATTATTTTGCGTATCAGGACAGGATAGTGTGGTATTATCAATATGAGAAGGACGGCAGAAAAGTTGTTACGTTTTTAAATGAATACCTAAAAGCAAAGGAAGAGAGTGATTATTTATTGCGAATAGGATCGCACCCTGAAAAATACAGCGAAGAAACGTTTTTCAAGAAATTACAAGCATTTGGTACATTAACACTAGTATATGACCTGGCACAGGATATTACTGCCCAGCAATTATATGAGGCATATAAACAACGAAATGAAATAGAGGTGCTTTTTGATAGTTATAAAAACTTTTTAGCAGCGGATAAAACCTTTATGCAGGACAGATATGTACTGGAAGGCTGGTTGATGGCTAATTTTATAGCAATGATGGCATACTACAAGCTATTTAGTCGCCTCAAAAAGGCTAACCTGCTTTCCAAATATGCGCCAAAAGATATAATAGAGCTATCCAAATCCATATATCAACTGAAAATAAACGGAACATGGCATCGGTCTGAAATTACAGTAAAAGCTAAGGCGCTGTTTAAAAAGATTGGTATAGACTACCTAACTTGAGCGGAGTTAGGGTTTAACCGGGGAAAACCAGGAATAAGTATAGCTATGCAACCCAATGCTTTTGCCACACCAATAAATGGCGTAAAATAGGGTGGGTAACCCAAATGGCTCATAAACTTCGTTGCCTCCGGATGATTGATAATATCTGGTATGGCCGTAAAAAACATGAACGCCGCAAAAATGCCGGTAATTATCCAATAAATAGTGTTCGTCTTCTTCATGCTCTTTTAATTTATGGATGTGTGAAAAATAAGATTTTGACCAAACAAAATTACGCCCGGCCTATTAAAAATGTTAGTGCAATTACGACATTGTAAGGCGTAATTTACGACACGAAAAGCGAAATAGGGAGAACCAGTTAAGACATGCCACTTTAGGCAAATGTTATATGAATTTCACCTTTATTTCTATATTGGTATTCCTTCCTTTATCGTCAGAACACGATATCTTTAACAAGGAGGCATTAGCCGAAAAAAACATTTTTTCATTAGCGGCCGAGGCCACGTAGAAGCGGTCGTTAATATACCAGTATACCTTTTTCACATCTCCGGCTACAATGCAGGAAAGTTGCAGTTTTTGCTGTTCCTTATTTTCAATGAGGTAAGTCATGCCATTAGTGAGCGATGTAATAACAGGTGCCTGGCCGGGAAAGGTACGGTTGCATGCAGGGTTATGCGGCGGTAGCCTGGTATATGCAACGCCCGATGCTTCATAGAAGCTGGCTAGCTCTGATGATATATTCGGTAGCAGGCTTGTTTTATAACCATTGGGTGGCAGGCAGTAAGTACAATAACAGAACTTATCGTCGGCTGATGTCCATGTTTGTTTCAGGTGGTCGCATCTGTTGCTTCTGGATACGCCGGGTATATAATAGTCCATCACCTGGTTGGGACAAAAATCATTAGGTACACAACCTGTTTCCGCACATACCAAACGAAAACCCAGCGCTGTGGGTGGTTCCAGCCATTCGTTAGCGGCATCATGATCGATAGCATTGAACAACTGGAACAACAGTGGCGTAGCGGTGGATGCACCACTCAGCTCCGGTACGCCTACGGCAGAAAAATTACCCAACCATACCCCGATAGTATACCGCTTATTGTAACCCACACTCCAGGCATCCTTTCTGCCGTATGATGTGCCGGTTTTCCAGGCGATA
>JACMPD010000110.1 GCA_014377675.1 Taibaiella sp. | reverse complement strand
TGTGACTTGTTCGTATGGGCTATTGTGTCCCATCCGGGCTTTTTGGTGCTGGAAATTGGGTAGTCCCTATGGGACATGAGCCCATTATTTTCACATTTTGCTACAAACCTGTAGTCCCTACGGGACAATGGGGTCGCGAACACTTATGGGCGATGCCCATAGCTGATGTGTTGCGCCCTTTCGGGGCTGATAGCCTGCTTGTGGGTTTGTTGGGTGGAGGGGCAACGCCTTATCTTGCGGTGCCCAGTAGTATTGCCGCCAGGTCTTCTTCCACGCTTTTTTGTACTGTCTCTGTAATGCGGCCGGTTTCTTTGGTGCCGCGGAATAGTATTATGGTGGGGACAAGGGTAATTTTATAGGTCTTTTCTTCCTGTGAGCGGGCTGTCTTGGTGCGGTCCATGCCGAAAAAGTCCATTTCGTCTAAGGGGTAGTTGGCGGCCTTGAGTACGGTGTATAGTTTGGGGATAAGGTTGCGGGAGTCAGAGCACCAGGTACCCATAAATATTTTAAAGGTGTAGCCCGGCAGTTTTTCCTTCAGCACGGCAATAGCTGCCGCATTGGGTTTGTAGTTTTCGGCGCCTTTTCTCATCCAGTCGTTTGCGGGCTCGCGCATCAGGTCTTTAAATGAAATGCGGCCTTTCATTACCAGCATACCGTTTTCAGGATCACGAAGGGTATCGTATAGTGGTTTTTGTGCCATATTATTATTATTCAGCAGTGCGCGTTGACTATTTCCCTGCCTGTGGGGTAGAGCAGCCTGGCCCATGGCGTTATTTTGTGAAAAGAGCAGTACGAAAAATATTAGATATTTCATGCGTTTTTGTTGAGTTGGTTTTTCATTGCCACCAATCTGGCGCGCAGTTCGGTGAGCGATTCTCCCAGGTCAAGGGTCTGCACTTCGCGGTTTTTGTTGGCTTTCAATTTTGTTTTGGCACCGTCAAGGGTGAATCTTCTTTCTTTCACCAGGTGGTGTATTGCCTTTATTTCTTTTATCTGGGCGGGCGTGTATAGCCTGTCTCCCTTGCGGGTGGTGCGCACATTCATTTTGAACTCGGTGGTCCAGAAGCGAATGTGTGATGTATTCACTTTAAAAAGCTCAGCTACTTCGCCTATTGTATAATATTGTTTTTCGCCTTTCCAGTCATCGGGCAGTGTTTCAGGCTTCGGCAGTGTATCATCATCCTCTCTTTTATTTTTGGGCTTTTTAGTCTTTGAGGGCGGTGCTTCCGGCTCCGCCGTGGCAACATTGTTTTCAGGGGCTTCCGGTCCGGTATCTGGGCTTGCGGCACCCACGGGTTGTGCCAATGCGGTCTCTGCATCATCGCCCTCGCCCTCAGTTTCCAGGTTTTCAGGGTCCTGGCCTTCATCCTGCGCGCCGTTCTTCTTTTTAGCGCGCGCTTTTACGGGCGGCTTTGGTGGCTCAGGCAGCAGTTCTTCTCCAAATAAAGTTAGTATACGCTCACTCATGAATACTTTTATTGTATCGAAACCTGGTTTATATACTGTTAGCAGATTTTGCTATGCTAACAAAAATATGAAAAATATGGGTATGGTGGTGGTTATTTCACTTCGGTAAAAAACTAAACTGCCTGATGGAAGAGGAGCCGCACAATACATAATGTAATTATGATTCTGTAATAAAATGATTATAGTGCGGGCTTCGAAGTAGCCCTGCGGCTAAAAACCAACAGCAGCAGGAAGGTAAGTGTGGCATTGATGAGCAGCAGCTCAGTGCCTATGGTATAGCCGCCAAGCAGGGTGGCTTCATTTTGCTTGAGGAAGTAACAGGCTACCGGTGCGGCCACGCAAATGAACGGCACCAGCGGGCTATTGACCTGCCGCCGGGTGAGTATACCGAACGCAAAGAGAGCGAGCAACGGCCCGTAGGTATAGCCGGCCACCACGAGCAGCGTCTGGATGAGGGAGCCATTGTCAACCACCCGGAAGTAAAACACGCAGATAAGAAACAGGGCGGCGAATGAATAATGGACTATAAGGCGTGTTCGTTTCTGTTGTTGCTCAGTGATGCCAGGTTTGCGCCTGATGCCAAGTATATCAATACAGAAAGACGAGGTGAGCGCAGTAAGCGCACCGTCAGCACTTGGGAAGAGTGCTGAAATAAGGCCTATAATAAATATAATACTAATATAAGGCGGCATATATTGGAATGCCAGCACGGGGAAAATATCATCGCCAATGATGTTTTTGCCATCTAATATAAACTGAAGCTGGTCTTTGCCACCCACCATTACATGTTGGAAAACGGCACCCTTGCTGATGCCGTATACATAAAGCAGCCCACCCAGCGTTAAAAATATAAACACCACGAAAACCTGCAGGAAACTAAGTGTGAGCATGTTTTTGCGGGAGTCACGGAGGTTGCTGACGCTTATGTTTTTTTGCATCATCTCCTGGTCAAGCCCGGTCATGGCTATGGTGATGAAGGCACCGCCGAGGAGCTGTTTTAGAAAGTAGCTGCCTTTGAGGGGATCGGTCTGCCACATGCGGGTATAGCCCTTCACCGCCATAGTCTGCCACGCTTCGCCGGCGCTGAGGTGGAGCGTATGGAGTATATAACCCACGCATATCACCAGCGCCAGCAGCATGAAGGTGGTTTGGAGGGTATCAGTCCATACAATAGTTTTAACACCGCCGCGGTAGGTATATAACAATATGAGCACCAGTATAATAATGGCTGTAGCCTCAAAGGGTACGCCCATATCCTGTAGTACGAATTTTTCAAGTACTTTAATAACAAGGTAGAGCCTGAGTGTGGCGCCAAGTGTGCGGGAAAGGATGAAAAACAGCGCCCCGGTTTTATAAGATGTTTCGCCCAGGCGGCCCTGCAGGTAGGTATATATTGAGGTGAGCTTCAGCTTGTAGTAAAGAGGCAACAGTATAAACGTAACCACAAAATAACCCAGCCAATACCCGATAACCACCTGAAAATAATCGAACCCCGTTTTGCCGACGGTACCGGGTACGGAGATAAACGTCATGCCCGAAAGGGAGGTGCCTATCATGCCGAAAGCGACTACCCACCACTTGCTGTCGCGGTTACCAATAAAGAAAGATTCGTTGTTAGAGTGCCTGCTGGTGTAGAAGGCTATGCCCAGTAATACTGAAAAATAAACGAGTATAATGGAGAGCAGTACTGCTGAATTCATTGGCCAAAGTTAATACTCGCCATTCACTTAAAAATAGTTGTATTGTTTTATAAACCTACATAAATACCGGCGCGGTACACCAGCTGCTGTCTGTATGGGCTGTATTGGTTTTGTAATACATCAAACATTATTTCACCTATAAGTGAGGTGCGGCCCCCTAGTGATTGTTTAATGCCGCCGCCTACGAGTAGTGTGGGGGCGGTTACATTGAATATCGCTTTTCTAAAGTTGACATTTCCAAACTGGTCATAGTAAGCATTATAAGACCTGAGGTTGATGAAGTTAAAGTCAAAGTCAGCGGAGAGTACCAGGAAGTTGAACAGCGGGCACTTGACCCACAGGCCGGGGGAAACGATATTTTCGTGTATGTAGGCAGCCTTATCGTTGATGTAATAATCATATGGCGCCTTAAAGTACTGGTAGCCCAACCCGGCACCCACTACCAGGTAGTTATTGAGCTTGTAACCGATCTTAGGGGTTATGCCAAAGTTAGCGTAGTCACTCGTGTAGCCGAAGTTTACGCCACCGCCTAACACAAGTCTATCAGGGTCATAGCCCTTTATTTTCTTATGTTTGTACCCGTTTGACTTTCCTGAACTATTGTAAATATTCTGAGCTGAGGCATGGAGGAAACCTACTGTCAGCAGTAACGCACAAAGAACACGTTTCATTATGGTAATTTTATATGTACGAAGTTAAAGGAAATTATACCACTAAAGCTATGTTTTTGGGTGGAGGGATGTGATTTAACAAATTTGTGCAGTCCGTTATTGTTCAATGTCACCGTTTTCATTTTCGTAATTTGATCCTTTATCCAGTTCGGCGCCCTGGCCTATTGCATTAATATCAAGCGACGAAGAACCCTGCCCATGATTTGACCCTCCCTGTGTGGTGGAGGATGGGTGAAATTCGGCGGTTTTGTCGGGTTGTGGCTGGGGTATTTTCTTATTATCTTCAGTATTGCTCATGGTATTTGCTTTTTGTTTCCGGGTAATAAAATTGTGCCCTTGGAGTTTCATATTTTGAGCAAAGTTGTATTTGGAGGTTTGGGGGGAACTACAATTACTAATGTGTGGAATTCACAACTGCAATCCGAAAAAAATTAGTATATTTGTATCTAAATAGGTACGTATGCAGGTACTCAATTACAGCGATTTCAGGAAAAATTTAAAGTCGGTATTAGATACAACGGCTGAAAACCATGATACCGTTATTATTTCAAGAAGTAAGGATAAAGATGTGGTACTGCTATCGTTGCATGAATATAATTCATGGATGGAAACCATGTATTTATTAAGCACCGAAAAGAACCGCACCCGCTTGCTAACGGCGGTGGAAAATGTGGAAAAAGGGAACTTTGAACAGCATTCACTCATTGAAGATTAATAATGATACTGAGTTGGGAGCCGGGCGGCTGGGAGGACTATCTTTACTGGCAAAAGACAGATAAACAGGTGTTGAAACGCATTAATGATTTAATAAAAGACTGTTTGAGGCAGCCCTTCGGCGGCATTGGTAAACCAGAGCCACTAAAAACAGCACTCCGTGGCTACTGGTCGCGGCGCATAACTGAGGAACACCGCCTTGTGTACAAGGTACTTGATGACCAGCTGGTAATAATACAATGCAGACTGCACTATTGAATAGCCGGAATACAATTTGCAGGACTTATAGCTCACCAGGCATACGCACTAAAAATATTTAATAGCACCGGAGCCGCAGGTAATAAACCTGATTTATTCAAAACACAAGAGGCGCAAACAATTGCGCCTCTTGTATTTATTTTTTTTACACCACTACTATTTCATAGTAGTCCTGTGGATTGAAATATTTGTTGGCAAGGGCCTGGAGCTGGGTGGCTGTAACGGTTTTGTAGATGTTTATGTTGTTGTTAAAGTGGTCTTCGGTAAAACCATTGAGCAACAGGGTGCGCCAGCGCTGGAGGATGGAGAAAGGGCCATCAAGATCGCCGAGGATATTGCCGAGGAGGTAATTTTTAACCAGCAGCAACTCCTCTTCATCAGCGGGTTCGCGGCAAAGCAGTTCCATTTCTTTGTATATTTCTTTTACTGCAAGCTCCGCCACATCTCTGCCGGTTTCGGTGTGCACCACGAAGGAGCCGCCGTTAAACTCCGGTGAAAGCGAGCTGTGTATACCATAGGTATACCCTTTATCTTCCCTTATGTTGCTCATTAACCGGGAGCCAAAATAGCCGCCGAATATAGTGTTGAGCACTACCATTGGGGTATAGTCGGGGTGGTGGCGGTTAGGGAACACCCTGCCAATGCGTATGGCGCTTTGCACGGCATTAGGGTCATTGCTTATGCGCTGCACACGCTCGGCCGGGGCCGGGGCGGAGAATACGTCGCTTTTCACTTCAGCCGGTGTAAGAGTAACCTTACCGAAAATTTTATTAATCAGGTCTACATCGTTTTGGCTTACCCTGCCCCCCATAAATATGCGTGCATTGGCAAGGTTGTAATTTGTTTTGTGGAACAGCGCAAGGTCTTCGCGGGTGAGGGCTTCAATTTCCTCCTGCTTGCTGAAGCGGCCATAGGGGTGCGCCTCGCCGAAAAGCAGCGCGTCAATACGCTGGTTGGCAACAAACTCGCACTGGCGCAAGTTCACCAGCAGGCGCTGTATGGCGTTGCGCTTGTGTATCTCCACTTCATCTTGCGGGAAGGTGGCTTCAGTAATTATCTCCAGCACCATGGGCAGCAGGTAAGGCAGGTGTTTGGTGAGCGAGTAAAGCGTAACTGACGCATTATCATTGCCCGCATTTATTTTCAGCTGTGCGCCATAAAACTCAAGGGCTTCATTTATCTGCTCTGCGGTATATTTTGTAGTGCCGTTTTTGAGCAGCCCCGCGGTAGCGTGTGCTACTGCCGGCTTGTGCTCATACCATAGGCCGGCCGGGAAGATCCAGTCTATCTCCACCACATCCTGTACACCGGCATTAAGCCAGTGCAGGGGCAGGCCATTGGCAAGGGTAGTAGTGGTGAGCGGCGGTAATTTAAAATCAAACTCAATCGCGTCATGTATGGCGGGGGGTGTATTGCGGTCTAATATCATTTGCACTAACTTTTTACCAAAGATAGGATTATGTAAAGTAAAGCAGCGTAAAATATAGCTTGTAGCGGCTAAAGCGGCCCGGTGGGAATAACACAAAAGATATTGTAGTGGCCGGGCCTGTTAAACAGATCAAAAATGTACGGGCTATTGTTGTTTGTTGTAATTTGAGCATAAAATCATTTTTATGGTTGGTTCTATAATAGTTGCAGTACTTGTTGGTTTGTTTTTTGCCATGTGTTTTGTTACGGTGCAGCAGGGTACGGTGGCGGTAATTACTGTTTTCGGTAAGTTCCGGCGGATACTTCATCCGGGGCTCAATTTCAGGATACCGTTTATAGAGCAGATTTTCAGGCGCATATCTTACCAGAACCGCTCTATGGAGCTAAAATTCCAGGCCATTTCTCAAGACCAGGCGAATGTTTATTTTTCGGCCATGCTTTTATATTCTGTGCTTAATGAAGAAAGCTCCACTATTGAAAATGTGGCGTTCAAGTTTATAGATGAGGGTAGTTTTAAACAGGCATTGATACGCTCGGTTGAGGGTGAGGTGAGAGCCTTCGTTGCTACCAAGAAACAATCAGAGGTTTTGCAGCTGCGGTCTGAAATAATACACCATGTAAAGGGGCAGCTGGATATACAGCTGGAAGGCTGGGGTTACCACCTGCTGGATATACAGATCAACGACATCACCTTTGATGAGGCCATACTGCGGTCAATGGCTGAAGTAGTGGCTTCAAATAACCTTAAAGCTGCTGCGGAAAACCAGGGCCAGGCCTTACTCATTACCAAAACCAAGGCCGCGGAAGCCGAGGGCAACGCGATAAAAATATCAGCCGAGGCGGAGCGCATGGCAGCCCAGATGCGCGGGCAGGGTGTCGCCCTCTTCAGGGAAGAAGTGGCCCGCGGTATGGCATTGGCAGCAAAGGAGATGGAATCAGCCAACCTGGACGCATCATTTATACTTTTCTCCATGTGGACAGACGCCATTAAGCACTTTGCGGAATATGGCAAGGGCAACACCATCTTCCTTGATGGCAGCAGCAATAACTACCAGAGAACCATGCAGCAACTGATGGCAACCCTGCAGGGCTTTGAGGCTGATGAAGAGAAGGGGAAGAAGTAACTAATTGGTGTTTCGGGAGGAGCATAAAATGGCAGGGATGAAAGTTTTACAGCTAAGATTAGCTAAATTTGTACAAAAGCCATGCGATGACAACGACCGCAATCAGAAAACGACTTACCGACTATCTGCAAACTGCGGATGATAAAAAAGTACGGGCCATTTATACAATGGTTGAAGATGAGATTGAAACAAGGGAAAACGATTATGATGAAGAAACCTACCGGGAACTGGAACTCAGAAGCAAATCATTCGCTGATGGAACAGCAAAAACATTAACATGGGAAGAAACTAAAAAAGCGGCAATCGATAGCATTAAATCCCAGGAAAAAATTTAGGAAAGCAACATAGGGTCGGCGTTTATGGAGGTGGGTGCTGTGTTGTTTTTTTAATAGATTTTAAGCGCTGATGCGGCGTAATACGTTAGCGGAGGACATCTCCCCGGCATAGAGGTGTGATGCGGGGCAGGTGATAATCTTAAATTTCAGGCTATATTTGAGGGGAAAGAAAAAAAGGGCGGTATCAGCCGTAGCACACCATGTTTGAACAAACTTTTAAAAATATTGATGACATACTGCATAAAGATGCGGGATGTGGTAGCGAACTGGACTATGTAGAGCAGACCAGCTGGGTATTGTTCCTGAAATACCTTGATGACCTGGTGCGCGACAAAGCAACCGCCGCGGAATTGACAGGCAAAGCCTACACACCCATTATTGATACTCAATACCAGTGGAACACCTGGGCAGCACCTAAAGGCGCTGACGGTAAAATAGACCACCATGCAGCACTCACAGGCGATGACCTCAGCGATTTTGTGAACATACAACTGTTTCCTTATCTCAAAAAGTTCAAAAAAGATGCCATAAGCGCCGATACTATTGAAT
>JACMPD010000109.1 GCA_014377675.1 Taibaiella sp. | reverse complement strand
CATAAAAGGGAATGCACTTTGCCCCATACCCATGCTGAACGACCATTTTGGCAGGCCATACTTGCCCATGTAGTTGGCTATGTGGTACATTACCGGGTAGGAGAAGTTGATAGAATCACTGCCAATATCTTTGAAAAAGTAATGTTTATCAAAGAAAATGTAGTCTTTAAATACTATAATTACTCCTATCAGCAACAGTGCAAACACTATTAGCGGCATTTTGCTGCTATATGTTTCAAAAAAATCCGGACCCATGGTCGCCTGCGGTGGCGTTGCGGTATTGGGTACACTTACATTCTCGGTTACCGTAACAGGTGTGTTTTTTTTCTTAGCAGACACAAATCTATGTTTTGAGATGTGCCAAAGTACAAAATAATCAGTTAAATAGTGTGCACCATAAAAATGTGCGGTAGTGGGCTACCTCTTTCTATATACATTTAAATATTATATTTGTGTATCAACTCGTTTTGTCGTGCTTCCAACTTGTTCCAACAAGTATTTGGTGGCATTCATATAACACTATTACACCGGTGTTTCCTCAAGGTTTATTATCCATATACATTCATCATTGGTAGTTTAACGCAATAATCATATCTTGTAAAGGTTTTAGCGGGTGATATGGAATATAAAAAGTTACAGGGTAAGCTGAGGAAGCATATACTTAAAATGCATTTTGGGGCAGGTTCCGGGCATATTGGTTGCTCGCTGAGCTGCATTGATATAATGATCGCAATTCTTAAAACAAGAAAGGAGGGAGATACTTTTATTTTATCAAAGGGGCACGCCGCCTCTGCTTTATATACCATAATGAACGAGACCGGCGATATCCCAGATGATGATATAGCTACCTTTTATAAGAACGCGACAGAGCTGCCGGCTCACCCCGCGCCCCTCAAATATGCGGCTATTCCCTTTGCGACGGGGTCGCTGGGGCACGGTTTGCCGTTGGCCGCGGGTATAGCCAAAGCAAATAAACTGAAAGGTACCGGCAACACAAGTTTCGTGTTGATGAGCGACGGGGAAACGAATGAAGGCACTTCTTGGGAGGCCGCGCATTTCGCGGTGGCGCACAAGCTCGATAACCTGGTCGCCGTTATTGACCGGAACGGGCTGCAGGGCTTCGGGAATACAAAGGATATTTTGGGAGATACCGCCGCCGCGTCACTATGGACAGCTATGGGTTTTGAAGTGGTAGAGACTGCCGGGCATGACGTAGCAGCGCTCGTTGCCGCAAAAGACAAATTGCTGCTCAGCCTTAATGGCAAGCCCAAACTCATCATAGCCCATACTGTAAAAGGCAAGGGTATAAGCTATATGGAAGATAAAATGGAATGGCACTACCTGCCCATGACAGAGACCCAATATGCCGACGCGGTTGAAGAAATAGATATGTTATATTGCCGCTGAACAACCTTATAAAGAATACTGATGCGAAAACACTTTTCAGAATACATAGAAAACAACCTTGCTGACAGGGAAGATTTTATTTTTATAACAGGTGACCTCGGCTATGCGGCCCTTGAAAAAGTGGCGCTGAAAATGGGCGGCCGCTTTATAAATGCCGGCGTCGCTGAGCAGAATATGATTGGTATGGCTGCGGGTATGGCCTCGCAGGGGTATCAGGTTATATGTTATAGTATAGCGCCTTTCGTGGTGTACCGCTGCCTGGAGCAGATGAGGAATGATGTATGTTTCCATAACCTGCCGGTTTATGTTGTGGGCAATGGAGGCGGTTACGGCTATGGCATTATGGGGTCATCGCATCACGCCATTGAAGATATCGCCACGCTCAGCGGCCTGCCAAATATAGAATGTTTTGTGCCTGCATTTACTGATGACCTGTTCACATGCCTTGACGCGATAACTACACGGCGCAGACCCGCCTATCTCAGGCTTGGCCTGGGCAAGCCAATGCCGGCAGGAATGTATAAGACAGACTACGGAGCGGCTATGCCTGCCTCAGAGAAAGCAAAGCTCACAGTTGTGGTGCAGGCGCCGGTTGCCAATAATGTAATAGCGGCTATAGGAGCAGACGGTTACCAAAAGCAGATTGATCTGTTTGTCATCAACAGGATGCCTCTCAAAATGTTATCTGAAGCAGTTAAGGAAAGCGTTGCCGCCACAGGCAGGGTGTTGACCGTAGAGGAGCATGTGTCCACTGGTGGGCTTGGGGCCGCTTTGGCATTGTTAATCCTGGAGGCTGCTTTGCCGGTAGGCCAGTTTAAAAGTCTAAGGGCTGAAGGTTACCCCGATGCGCTATATGGTAGCCAGGCTTTTCATCAGCAACAGAGCGGGCTTGATGAAGCAAATATTACAAGTGTCATTGCACGGTTGCTTTCCTTCTGAAACTAAAGGCTTTCCAGGCTCAAAGACGGGCATTGCGGGATGCTTGTCTTTAATTCGCCAGATGGTATACAGAATCTTGTTTTTTTTCGTCAAAGAAATTATTACTTTTATTGCCTTATGATGATCAGTGATGAGATAAAACAGAAAATTGCCGGATTGCAGGGGCCTATCTTCGTTTTTGGCGCAGGTGGTTTTATTGGTGTCAACCTGTTTAATACTTTGCTGGCCTGCCGGAGCGATGTTTTTGCCATCACTCAGGATCCGCGCAATAACTGGCGCCTACTGGTCAACTATACCCCGGTGCAAAACATAATATCCTGCGATATTAATGAAATAACCATATTGAAAGATCTGTTTAGGGAGCATAAGCCCCGTACTATTTTCAACCTTGCAGCATATGGAGCGTACTCAAAGCAAAAAGAGTATAAAAAAATATACAATACAAATTTTAATTCTGTCGTTAACATAGTAGAACTGCTTAGGGAGCATGGTTTTGCAGCCTACATACATGCGGGGTCAAGCTCAGAATATGGCACCAACAGTGCCGCACCGACTGAAGATGCGCCTCTTGTGCCTAACAGTCACTATGCCGTTTCTAAAGTAGCGGCTTACTATTCCGTAAAATACTATGGGCAAATAGAGCAAATGCCAGTCGCTCATCTGCGTCTTTATTCTGCTTACGGTCCATGGGAAGAACCGGACCGGCTGGTACCCGTGCTGGTAGCCGCTGCACGGAAGAAAGTTTATCCGCCCTTGGTTGACCCGGATATTTCCCGTGACTTTGTAGATGTCGATGATGTTTGCGATGCGTTTATTCGTGCTGCAGCATCGATAGATACCGTGAAAGGAGAAGTATTTAATATTGGGACGGGCATCAAAACAACCATAAAGGAACTAACGCATATAATGAAGGACAAGTTTGAAATCCCTGACCTGCCACAATTTAACAGTATGCCCAACCGCAACTGGGATGTAAAGGACTGGTATTCCAATAGTGCAAAAGCAAAAGAACTGCTGGGTTGGGAAGCGAAAATAAGTTTGCCTGATGGCTTAACTAAAGTTGATGCATGGCAAAAGGAAGTTAAATTTGATACCGCATTCTGGAACTGGAACAAACAAATATGATCGAGCCCGTTTTTTCAATTATCTTACCATTATATAAGCAGGTTAATCATGCCGGGCATTTATATGATACCTATACGCAGTATCTTGATGAGTTGCCGGATACCTGGGAGCTCTTATTTATTGTGAACGGTGTTGATGATGGCGCTGTCGCAGCACTCACCCTGCTGAATACCCGGGCCAATGTACAGGTGCATTGGCTGGAAAAGGGAGGCTGGGGCAGGGCGGTGAAATATGGCCTTTCTATAGCGCAGGGTAAGTACTTATGCTACACCAACTCTGCGCGCACTGAGATCAAGGATCTGATAATGATTCTTAACTATGCCAAGGTAAATAACGACAACGTAGTTAAGGCCACTCGCATCATACGCGAGAAACTGATAAGGAAAGCGGGTTCTATATTATACAATCTGGAATGCAGGATTCTATACAGGGTGCCTGTCTGGGATATAAACGGCACTCCTAAAGTGATACCGCGAAAAGTATATAAGGAATTAAATATAATATCTGATGATGATCTTATTGACGCCGAGATAATAGTAAGGTGCGCTCTTAAAAATGTGTCCATTATTGAAATACCGGTTATCTCCACCACACGCATCAGCGGGTCAAGCACTACAAACTTCAAGTCAGCATTTAAAATGTATTCCGGAGCAATTAAATTGAAAAATAAATTATGACGGCAAAGGAGGCATTGTGGGCACAACAAAATGAAGCGCTCAGGCACCCCTCAGAGCTGTTCGGCTCGTCGTTTGATGTAGCTGGCATTACAAAAGATACGTTGAAGTTCAGGGCGTCCGCTTCGTTTATACAGTTGTTGCATCAACTCCAGATAACACTTTTCGCGAGCAGAGAATATGAGAATCTGCTCATAGCGCTCAGTCCGGGATCTGCCGGAAAATTAAAGCAAAGTTTTTTTCATTTGCCGCACCCTTCAGGCATCGCTGTGGACAGGGTAAATAATAAAATGTATGTGGCCGCCACCCGTAACCCTAATCAGGTAATAGAGTTTCAGCCAGCAAAAACTTATTTGAAGAGGCTCACCGCCGGTAAGCCACAGCCGCTGAAAATGCGTCCTTCCCGCGCCAAATACTATCCGGGTGAATATTATTTTCATGACCTGGCGGTTGATAACGGGCAGCTTTACGCTAACTCCGTGGGCATGAATTGTGTGTTGAAAATAGATATGAATAACCCCGCGCCTGAACTACCATACTGGTGGCCAAAGTGTGTGGAAAAAGACGGCCTTCCGGACACCCGCGCCAATTTCATTCAGCTCAATTCTATAGCCTTGGGCGTCAATTTTAAAGATTCCTATTTCAGCGCTTCAGGAAGCAGGATAACGGCCATAAGGCCGGGTCATTTAGATTACCCGGTTGACCGGCAGGGAGTTATTTTTTCATGTGCTACCGGAGAGCCCGTGGGGCGTGGCCTTACCCGGCCGCACGCCGCACGGTTGCACAATGGCAAAGTGTGGGTGGCCAACAGTGGCTACGGGGAAGTAGGGTATATACACAATGGTGATTTTTTACCCGTATTTAAATTAAATGGCTGGACCCGTGGACTCTGTTTTATCGGCGATATCCTTTTTGTGGGCCTGTCAAGGGTCTTGCCGAGGTTCAGGCACTATGCGCCAGGCATTACCACCAAAACCCAGGAGTGCGCCATTGTTGCGCTTGACCTGGTGGAAAAGAGAATTATTGGCGACATCAAGTTTCCTTTTGGCAATCAAATATTTGGTATCGATTTTATGAGTTCAGCCTTGTGCACGGGGCTTCCATTTACTGTTTTGAGAAAAACTTCAGCGGAAAAGAAAATATTTTCAGTTTCTTTATAAATAAAATTATTTTTACCCCATAATATTAACCAGTTTATGAATCAATCAGATTACAAGTTCATTATGCTATCGGCCATGTATGAAAATGGCGGCAATACCACACATCGTTTATTAGACGGACATCCTGAATTATTTGTTTACCCGTTCGAGTCGCAGCCGGGTTCAAAGTATGTAAATGATTACCTATCCAGCATGTATCCGCTTAAATACAGGTGGCCCATTTTCCCGTCTTCAGCTTCTGCCGAAGAAATGTATGAATTAATCATTGACGAGGAAGGAAAGGTGCGCGCGAAAACGCCTTATGTGAGCAAGTTCCGCACAGCGGATATACAGATGACTGACCCTGACCGCCGCAATGATTTCCTCGCCTTTCTGAAAGGAAAGGAACTTTCAAGGGCGAATGTAATGGAGGCGTTTTTCAGGGCTACTTTCACGGCGTGGAAAAACTACAAAACTACCGGCAAAGAAAAAGCATGGGTAGGCTACAGCCCTATTATAGGTGTTGACGGCGATAAGATTATCAAAGATTACGGTGGCAACGGGCATGTATTGCATGTAGTGCGTAACCCTTTTTCTGCTTATGCTGATACCAAGAAACGTGCTGTACCACTGTCAATAGCACATTATATGACAGGCTGGGTCACCTGTCAGTATTTTTCACTTATCTACGCTGAAAAATACCCTGATCATTATCACATAGTAAAATATGATGACATCATAAAAGATAAGGTTGGCGTGCTTTCTGCTGTATTGGCAAAAGCGGGAATTGGCAGCAGTGAAACACTTGCTACACCAAGCTGGAACGGCGAGGAGCTGACCGAAGTTTACCCTTGGGGAACAGTCAGAACTCCTACCGAAGAGATTAATCTTAAAACCGCCCAGGAACTGAATGCGGAAGAAATAAAAGAGATTCATTCACGTACTAAGACCTATCTTGATATTTTCGGATTCAATGATTTCTATAACAAGCTGGTTTAATTTCATTCTGGTTTGAAAATTTTTAAAACGGCTTCCCGATTCAACCGGGAGGCCGTTTTTTTATTACTGCATATTCATTTGTCAGACGCGAGTTTACTCAATTTGCCTAAAAACAAAAACCCGCGCCTTCCGCAGGCGCAGGGTTTTATATACTGCCATTTTGTTTTTAGAATATGTTCTCATAAGCCGTTTCCGGCGCGTTGTTGTTGTCTTTTGATCCTCTGAGCAGAAATGATATAAACCAGATACAACAGATGGTAACTAACATAGTTTTAAAGTTTTTAGTGTGATGAATGTTGTTTAAGTTTAGTTTTCAGAAAACGGGGGCCCTGCTTTGCTCAGTACCCCCCGTTTCCCTGCCTCTCTCTCTTATTCTTTTTAAATTTTAAATTTTGGAACCTGGACTCTGGAATTTCAACTCTGGAATTTCAAGCCTGGAATTTAAATTGTTGGATTTCCTTTTTTATTCTTTTACCAGCTGCTGAATGCTCCTGTTG
>JACMPD010000012.1 GCA_014377675.1 Taibaiella sp. | reverse complement strand
GGCCTTATCAGTGGCTATAATGCCCGAATAAGTGGACAGGTTGCTTTTGAAATAAGGCATGGAGAGCCTTACATTTGTGGTGGCAAGTGATCCTAGATTGGTGGTGAGTATTCCGTTCACCAAAAAATTATCAATATACCCGGTATAGCTTCCTTTATAGTAGGCGTGTGTGATGGCTTCAAGTGCTATAGTAGGAGACCCGCGTAATGACGGGGCGTATTTGAGTATACTTTCCCCGGTTGTGAATATCTCCCCATTATTATAAGTTATATATGTTTTATAAATATCAGGTAGCCCCTTCATTGACAGGTCTCCCCTGATAACTGAACGGCCGTCAGCCACCGTAATGCCATGGCACTTAAGGTTGGCCACCGTTCCTTTCCCTGATCCGGTAACGGTGAGTATGGCCGGCAGTGCCTTCAGTTCTGGTGCGAAGTAAGCTATATCGCGGGTATCAACTATTGATTTATCAAGGTGGCCTTCCATTACCACACTGTCAATATAATCAAGAAAATTGGGGAAATGCTTGTAACGCATAGCATAGTAGTCATGCAACTTACAATTGTTGGTTTCCAGGTACAGTTCTTCGCAAATTGAGGCCACGGGCGATATCGTTACTTTGCTCCTTAAAGTTTTAATAACAATGCCGCAGCGCTCCCGGGCGTAAAGGCCGAGTGACTGCCCACGTATAGTATCGCCAATTATACTTATGTCCTTTATATCAGTCTTTATTTCTTTAATAACGAGGTGGTCTTCATCAAAAAGACCGGGCACCGGCACTCTATCACTGGCGGTCAGGTAGTATTCACTGCCTTCAAGTGACAGTTTCTTTATCAGCACCGTCCACAAATCAGGGTTAAATGGGGTGGTATCTATAGGCGGAATGTAGCCTTGGGGGTGTGTACGGGGCTTTCCTGCCTCGTATTCCTTCATGGAGACCACAACATTTTTCATCGCTATCTTCTCTATATCAATCAGCTTCTTCCTGAAGTCAAGGGTGTTGGCATTCAGGTCAAGTTTGCCAATATCAAAATCCATATCCTCGCCGCCCCACTCATCATCAAAATGAAACCTTACATTATTGAGTGCTACCTGCTCCAGCGCAAACTCAAAGACACTTGTATCGGCTGTGTGTGGTTTTTTATCATTCGTTTCAAATGCCTTTGCTATAAAGTCATAGTTCCACTCCGCGGAGTTTTTTTTTCGGTACAGGTGGGCATAACTGTTGGTAAGCGAAACATAATGGAATACCGGCTTCTTACTAAATACAAACCAATCGGTTATTCTTACCCGTGCTTCACCTGCATACAGCAGAGTATCATGGGCTTTATCCTCAATATACAAGCCCTGCAATGCCATGTGGTTCAAAAAATCTATGCGCACATGGGCCACCAGCACTTTGGTATTCAGTTTCTGGGAAAGCCAATAGGCTGCACGGCGGGCTATAACATTCTGCACCGGTGTTGTGTTTACCAACGCCACTGTAAGCCCCATCAGCAGCAGCAGTATGAGGATGGTATTACGTATTATTTTAAAAAACCGTTTCAGCCTTATTTAGTCTATTTATTATTACGTTACAAATATACCAGCTCTTGTACCAACTTTCTCCTGCCAACCTGTTAATTATCTATGTTTTATAATATTGAACCTTTGGCAGATACTCCAAATTAAAAAAACGGTTGCCAAACCCGTGGCAACCGTAAGTAATAATTTCCTATTTATGATTTATGCTTTTTACCTCTTTATTTCCCCGTTAGATGGTGGCAATGAGATATCAGGGTTACCTGAATTCTGCTCCGGTGAATTGACTTTTAAGTTTCTTACTTTATTTTTCTTCGGGCCGTCATACTGCGGGCTGGCTTCGCCGGCATATGGGGCCGTAGCATTATCTCCCCCTACTACTATCTTTCCTTTGTTAGGGTAGTAACCTTCAAAAGAACCTGCATTCTGTATCGTAAAGGCTGCGGGGTATGACTGCGAATGAGGAGCCAAAAGACTATTATTTGTACTGTTATCAGAAGCCTCTACGGTGTAATCTTGTGAAGGCCTGTTGAGAGCAATGTAGTTATAAAGTTCATCGTTGTTGCCACGGGCGGTAGCGTTATTGAGAGCAGCTGCGCATGATTGTGGTGTGGTATTATAGACTGTAGGTGTTTCACCGCAAATATGATAACCACAAAAATCTTTACAAACATGATAATTTTGTATGTTGGCTTTTTTTATTTTACCGGTGGTATGGGAGGTATATTTAGTAGTTTGCTTTGTATCATTTTTGCAAACACATTTTTTCTTAGCTTCAGCACTGTAGTTACCGAATCCTAGTACCATCAGCGCAATTATCATCTTTTTCATAGCTCAGCCATTTAATTGTAAATAATCTTTTTCTCAATTAAAGATGAATACAAAACCCTGCCCACAAATGTTAAAGAAATCATAATTGCCAAAAAATATTTTTTTATCTTTCAAAACAGGACTTTTTAGTTTTATACAACCGACCGTTGTAATTTTATCTTTTTTAACACGGGCAATAAATGACGGGTGACCTGCTGAAAATAGTAAATCAATACGCTGCCGGGCTACAGGAAGTGGCGCAAAGGCGCAATGAGTGGCTGCTGAAATACAAACTAGTGCGGGATCAGCTGAAACAAATAGCCACAGAGCTAAACGAAAATGCTGACTACAAACCGGGCTTTTATGTAGACTCAAATAGAGCTTTTAATGAAGAAATAAACGGCACCTGTGCCGAAATGCCCTCACTCACCTTCCGGTGTGGCGATATGCCTCTTGAGCTGAGGTTCAAAAACGCCGCAGGTGAAAGACGGGAATTTGTGGAAAAAGGATTTTCCATTACATTTGACCCTACTATTACCGGGCAGATCATAGTTACTCTTCAGCCACATGTTAACAGCCTGAGCGGCGAAAAGCCACAACCCGCCACCCTGGCGGTTATTGACAAGCCCGCAAACCTTACCCCTGAAATAGTAACCCAGATAATGGCTATAGGCATACAGGGTGCGTTTTATACCAGCTTCACTGGTGCGCTTCACCTGCAGGAAAAAGAAATAAATGATACACCTCAACAAAAACAATATTCACCTATCGGCTTTAAAAGATATGCAAGTACTGAAAAGGTTCAATAAGTATGCGCTGGCAGCAATTTGCTGCCTGTCAATAGCTGCGTGTAACACTAACGACAAGCCTAAAGAGGAGAGTTCAGGCACTGCGGCGACCGAAACTGCGGCGGACAGAACTGTACCTGCTGTCATCCCGTTTGATATTGTAAAAGAGTATCCGCATGACCCCGGCGCATTCACCGAGGGCCTGGAATACAAAGACGGCTTTTTGTATGAAAGTACCGGAGAATATGGCGTTTCAGATATACGAAAAGTCTCTCTGGCTGACGGTAAACCTGTAATAGTGCGTAAAATGCCGCCACAATACTTTGGCGAAGGACTTACTGTACTTAACGGCAAAATATACCAGCTCACTTACCGCGAAGGCAAGGGATTTATTTATGATCAGAAAACCATGACGCAAACGGGCAGCTTTTCATTCCCCGCAGCGGAAGGATGGGGCATGACAAACAATGGCGGGCAACTGATTTTTGATGACGGCACTAATGTGATTCACTTTCTTGACCCTGTTTCTTTTAAAGAGGTAAAGCGGCTTATAGTTACCGACGAGCACGGCCCCGTGAATGAACTCAATGAACTGGAGCTAATACACGGGTACCTATACGCCAACCAATGGCAAACTTATAATATACTCAAAATTGACACAACAACCGGCCGTGTCATAGGGCGTGCTGACCTTACCAGCATACTTGAACGAGGCGGCATACCACCCTACAGCGGCAAACCACACAGCCCCGAAGTGCTAAACGGTATTGCCTGGGACGCCACCGGCAACCGCATCTTCGTTACCGGCAAAAACTGGCCAAAGATTTTTGAGGTGAAGCTGGATAATTAAGCGAAAAAACCTGGTGCTGAACAAAAGGGGAGATTTTAAATCGCATACACCGGTGAAGCATAACCATCATGTTCCGGTTTCAGAAATCCATTTAGGCACGCTTACAGGTATAAACGTATGCATTTTGTTTAAAAGGTCTTCAATATTATCGCTGTGCAATAACATTTTTCGTGTTTCAGCATTTAGAAAGCCTTCCGCAACCATTATATCACATTGTGTGCTCAGTGCGTTATAGTAGCCGTTTACATTCAATATGCCTATCGGTTTTGTGTGTAGTCCCAGCTGGCCCCAGGTCAGCATTTCAAAGACCTCTTCCATTGTCCCCCACCCGCCGGGCAGCGTTATGATGCCGTCGCTTAACTCATGCATCCTGAGTTTACGCTCATGCATATTATCTACCGTTATCAGCTCAGTGAGCCCCGTATGAGCCACCTCTTTGGTTTTCAGAAATTGAGGTATTACGCCAACAACGCTGCCGCCAGCCAGCAATGCCGCATCAGCCACGGCACCCATAAGGCCTATCCTGGCCCCGCCATAGACCAACTGAATATTCATGCCGGCCAGCGCTGCGCCTAACAGACGGGCCGCTTCGGCGTAAACAGGCTTATTACCCTCACCGGCGCCACAAAAAACCGCTATACTTTTCATGTAAACATTTTGCAACCACAAAGATATGCACCGAAATCAAGGACAATATTAATTATATAAGTTGCGCAATCAATAATGTCAGTCCGGCAAAGCAGCAACTACCGCGTCAAGCAGCAGCAACCGCTGGGCCAGCGTATCTTTTACCGCCTGTGCGGCATCATCCCACTTACTATTGTTGTCGCTACACAGCTCAGTTATAAGATCATCTCCAAGGAAACTGTTATGCGCCCAGTCTCCCTGCGCGCTGTGCTGCGCGTAATACTTTAGCAATGACATGCTACCGCCTTCACTGTCTTTTATCCCGCTTACTCTTTCAATAAAATCGTCAGGCAACAGCCCTTCCCGCCCATAGAGAAAGACAGCCGCCTGTATGTGCAGCTTGCCTGATATAATATAAGAGAAAGTATGATTAACAAAGACTGCAGCCTGCCTCGGTACTTTGCGCTGGTACAGCGCCTGGGTAACTGTCATTCCGCCTCTTAAATCTTCAAGCAACTGCCGTATGGCGTCCTTCTTGCAACCTGCCTGTGTCATCGCCTGCATAAACAGCTCAAAATGACTTGCCCTGTTACCTTTATAATCCACGTCAGATTCAAGACCCAGTACCGTTTCGTTAATGAAATATCTTGTTTCCGCGTTAGGTGTGGGCAGCCAGGGTACGCTGGTGCAGGTAAGATTTTTCTGTAAAGATTTGAGCAAAGACATGAAATCCCATACAGTAAAAATGTAATACTCCATAAATACCCGAAGACCGGGCAGACTGTTTATACGAGTAAAAGCAGCATGGTTGGACAACTGCCACCGTAGTTGCTCAGTTTCCGCCCTTAATGATGCTAAATGCTGTTTCACTTAAAAAATTATTAACAGTTATTATGCAAAGGTTACCCTTTACCAACTGGTAACAAAAATAATTGCACCACATCGCCATATTTTTATTACAACCCATATATATTATCACAATAGTAAACCTATGACGTAGCGTTTACTTATTCTTAAAATATTCCCAAAAAAATATATTCTGCTGCCACAGCTGTTATTATAAGGTAGTTTTACTCACCCATGCACTATTTAAAGGCCATTTTATTATTCATTTACATCACATTACCAGTGACCACTACTGCGCAAAACATGCAGGGCACTATCACTGACGCCGTGAACGGATCGCCGATGAATTTCGTAAGAATAACCAATATGCGCACCTCACAGACATCAGTTATTGACCATAATGGTTTTTATACCATACCCGCCAATACCGGGGAAACAATCGTGTTTTGTTATATTGGTTATAATATTACACGCAAGAAAAAGCCAAAGTGTGTATTGATAAGCACTCTGAATTTAGCTATGGCCCCACCT
>JACMPD010000108.1 GCA_014377675.1 Taibaiella sp. | reverse complement strand
TGGAGAAACCAGAATGTGCGGCAGGGGCCAATTTCCGATCTGAATTCAGAAATATGCCCCAGAGCCGCATGTTGTGTACCCAATACGGGGCTATTGAAGTCAATAAGCGTGGTTATCTGGTAGTCGGTCGCAGGCACCGCCAGCATATCCACGTTTTTTACAGGGTCGTAGTAATGTATATTGGTATCAATAGAATAAACCACGCGCCTGGCGTCCTGAGCCTGTATACCCGCGCTTTCAATAGCTTCGATGAACTGCAGGGCGCTACCGTCAAGTATAGGTACTTCAGGTCCGTCAAGCTCAATCAAAGCATTGTCAATGCCCATACCCACGAGTGCGGCCATTGTGTGTTCTACAGTGCTCACCCTTGCGCCATTATGTTCAATGGTGGTTCCCCTTGACGTATCGACCACAAAATCAACGTCGGCTTTTACTACCGGCTTCTCAGGCAGGTCAATGCGCTGGAACCTGATACCGTAGCCCGGGTTGGCGGGCTTCATAGTCATTGTAACCTCGGCCCCTGTGTGCAGGCCAACGCCGTGAAGCGTTACCGCGCTCTTCAGCGTGTTCTGGTTTACTAAGCCATCGGCCTGGTGCAATGTATCCGTTTTCTTTCTGCTGTCTGTTTTAACAGTTATCTCTTCGTTCACTTTTTATATTCCAGGTTTTGAACACTTAATAATGCGGTTAACTCTAGCACTGTTTCTTCAAGCTTTTGCAGCCTGTGCTGCATTTCAGGCAAATTTCTGAAAATTGCCTGACTTTTTAATGAACTTTTATAATCAAAGGCGGGAGATCCGTTAAGTACTGTATATGAGTTACTTACAGATTTAGATAAACCACTTTTGGCGTTTATCTTAGTCCCGTCCGCTATTTGTATATGTCCTACCATTCCTACCTGCCCTCCGACAGTACAGTTTTTTCCTACTTTGGTACTGCCTGATATTCCTGTTTGCGCAGCAATAACCGTATGCTCGCCAATTTCTACATTATGAGCTACCTGTATCAGGTTATCAAGCTTCACGCCTTTCCTGATGATAGTAGAGCCCATAGTGGCACGGTCTATCGTAGTATTTGCGCCAATTTCCACGTCATCTTCTATTATAACATTACCGATCTGCGCTATTTTTTTATAGCTGCCATCGTTAAGCGGCGCAAAACCAAATCCATCACCACCTACAATAGTACCTGAATGAACGATAACCCGATCACCGAGCCGGCATTCATCATATATCTTTACGCCGGCGTATATTTTTGTATCAGCACCTAAAAGTACATTATTTCCGATATAACAGCCGGGATAAATTTTAACTCCCTGCCCAACCACCGCGTTATCTCCCACATAGGAGAAGGCGCCCAAATAAACATCTTTGCCAATTTTAGCTGTAGGGGAAATATAGGAGGGCTGTTCTATGCCGGTTTTAGTGCCGCCGGAAATTATTTCAGCATATTTTTCAAGCAGAAGCGCAAAACTAAAATAAGCATCCTTTACCCTGATGAGGGTAACGGAAACAGGTTTTTGCAGTTCAAGAGAGTCATTTATAATAATTATTGACGCTTTAGAAGAATAAAGATACTCTTCGTATTTGGGGTTTGCTATAAAACTCAGTGCCCCTTCTGTGGCCTCTTCAATTTTCGCAACGCTGCTCACCTTTGCGGCAGGGTTACCTTCCAATCTTCCTTGTAATAGGGTAGCTACCTGCTGTGCTGTAAACTGCATAGTTATTTAATTTTCAGTTATTATAAACGCCCTTTTTCAAGCCAAATCAGGATTGGATGTAGCAAATGTAGTTTTTATGTACGGCACGGGCAAGAGTTTGGTTAACTAATGAATCGTCAATTTCCGTAATGTTTTTTACAATGCCGCTTTTCGTTTCAATTTTTATTAGTTCGTCATCAATATTATAGGTACTGTTGCTGGCAACACCTGTAAAAACAAAATAATGTAAATCTTTATCGTCGATACCAAAAGCTGATTTTACCTGCTCGATTTTATCCCCCAAAATGCTTGCCAGATTTTCTGAAATGAATAATATTTTATAAAGTTTTCTTAATATTAGCATTTGGCACAAACGGGATAGTATTTTGTCGTTATGCGTTTGCCATACTTTAATGGAAGCCATAATATCTGAGTCGTCAAGCTGGCAATACAATGCTATGTGCTCCGGGTTGTTTTGGAAATCATCTTCAGTAACATCTTGATATAAAAAATGTTTTAAGACCGGCGTAGCGAATAAATGGCCTCCTTGCCGGGCAAGTTCCTTGGCTCTTTTTAAAATGTTAATTAACAACATTTCCGCGCTTAAAACTGTTTTGTGGAGGTAAACCTGCCAGTACATGAGCCTTCGGGCGATAATAAATTTCTCTACTGAGTGTACTCCTTTCTCTTCCACCATCAGTTCATTATCCCTTACGGTGAGCATTTGTAAAATGCGGTCATACCCAATAACGCCTTCGGAAACGCCGGTAAAAAAGCTGTCCCTGGTAAGGTAGTCCATCCTGTCTACATCAAGCTGGCTTGAAACGAGCTGGTGTAGATATTTACGCGGGTAAGAATGCCCGAAGATATCAATAGCTTTGGTGAGTATACCCCCCATTTCGCTGTTCATACGCTGCATAATAAGCCTTGAAAGCGTTTCGTGAGGCACATTCACAATGGTGTTTTCCAGCGAATGAGAAAACGGACCGTGGCCAATATCATGCAGCAGGGCAGCAAGCCTTGCTGCGGTGCATTCATCTCTATCAGGTACTATGTCCTTGGTTTTGAGCTCATCAAGTGCCTTACCCATTAGGTGGCATGCCCCGAGCGAATGGTGCAGGCGTGTATGTACGGCACCTGGATAGACAAGCTGGGCCATGCCCATCTGTTTGATGTTCCTGAGTCTTTGAAACCAGGGGTGATCAATAATTTTTATTATTTCCGGTTCAGGGAAGCGTAAAAAACCATATACAGGGTCGTTGACAATCTTAACCTTAATACTCATCAGGGTGCAAATATCATGCTATCGGTCAATAAATAAAAATAGGTTTATCTGATGTGGTTATTGGGCGAAGTTACCGGTGGGTTTGTGCAGATTGGTTTGGGGATTGTGATATAGAACAGGTGGGCGTGGCGAATCATCTGGTTGGCATGATTTTTCATTGCCATGAAAATATATTTTTTCACTTAAAAATTTCATTATGAAAAACTTATCATTGTTTTTGATCGCGTTAGCCGCAGTGTTATCATTGAACAG
>JACMPD010000107.1 GCA_014377675.1 Taibaiella sp. | reverse complement strand
ATAAATATTTTGTAAAAAACTGAAAAAGAAGACTTTAAAAATCTAAATTGTAAAATACAATGCCTGCCAAAAATTAGTCGGACAATAGTGGTTTTGTACCATAATATCTGCGAAAATGCAAGTGCAACAAAAACTACCGCCAATACTTCAGTAAGGATGGTAAGGTCAATATTGAAAAAGTGTTTCATGCTCACTGCAATCAGGTGTTGGATGTATTTGGCTATCATAACTCAAGGTTTTTGTTATTCACTAATCATGTTCCCGGTTAGTATGTTTTTAAAAACCATGCCACATGAAGTGATTTGTTTGTTTACCCTTAATTGTTGTTATGAGTGTAGATTTTTGTAAACTAAATATCGTTTTTGCGGCTCTTATGGTTACTTGTATCCACAATGCCAATGCGCAACTTGTGGAATTTAAGCGCCTTATGCCCTTTGATACTACAAATGCTTTAACGCCACCGAGAGCGGTAGCTGTGCCTGTTACTACTTTTAATCTCCAGTTAGTACCCAAAGATATCTACACTAAAAATTTTGGCTTTTTCTGCCGGCAGGAACTACGGATGTACAAGGCTCATGTCCCGGTTTCATTCCGGTTGGGCAGCATGGATTATTGTAATCGCTTGGAGCAAAAGAGATAGCTAAAGGGAAGACTTACTTCAAAAAAAAATCCTGCTTTTTGTTGAAAAAGCAGGATAATCAAACAATCATTTTATTATTAATTAAGATGTAACTTGTCTTTTTTGGAGAGCAACTCGGCCACAGTTTCCCGGTACATTTCATCAGGCACGCAGCAGTCAACCGGGCATACCGCAGCGCATTGAGGCTCTTCATGGAAACCCTGGCACTCAGTACATTTATTAGGCGTAATATAATAGACATCAACAGCGTTCGGCGCATGAGCGGCATCAGCGTCAGTTACAGTTCCGTCCATAAGCGTATATGCGCCCTTTACATTGGTACCATCAGCAATTGCCCATTCAGTGCCGCCTTCATATATGGCGTTATTGGGGCATTCTGGTTCACAAGCTCCGCAATTGATACATTCGTCAGTTATTTTGATTGCCATATAAAGTAATTTTTTTTATTAGTTAGATGCGGTAAAGTTAACCATTAGCAAGGAAATGAAGGCGCAACCCTGTAAATTTTTTTAGAGAAAATTGTGCAGATTAGTTAAAGATTAAGTTATGTACTAGGTTACTGTTAAATATCGTTTGCGTCATTTTAAACAATATTATCTTTGCCCTCATGTACAGGTTGTTTTCTTTTGCAGCTATTGGGCTTTTCTTATTTCCGTCGGCCTGCTGGTCTCAGGCCCGGCTTAATGTAACCCTTACCGGGTTGCAGGCAAGGGGTACCATATACCTGGCTGTTTACAACACTGCTGATGAGTTTGGTAAGCCTGAAAAGGCATTCCGGAAAATTGTAATAAAACCGGGCGGCCTTCAAACAACAGTTACTGCAGATAACCTGCCATCCGGTGCATATGCCGTGGCCGTTTACCAGGATCTGTATGACAACAGGAAAATAGACAAAAATATATTTGGTATTCCCTCAGAACCCTTTGCATTTTCTAATAATGTTCGGCCATTTGTTACAGCACCCACTTTCACGCAATGTCTCATAAAGTTAGATAAGCCTGAACATGCCATATCAATCAAGTTAATGACGTATTTTTAGCCCACAGCCTGTTGCGTAAATCTTTTAGTTTGAATTATAATTATATCAATTTTTCGGAGATAAGGTTTTGCAGTTCCTCTTCTATTTCAGTTTTCCTGCTATAAAATTGCTCATCAAGTTCTTCAAGAAAATCATCAAGGTAGTCATACTCTTCGCCTTCCCAGGTAGCCATTATTTTTAACCGCTCTTCAATATTGCGCGGCGGGTCGCCACAGGGGAAAAGGTCGTTAATTTCATACAGCAAATCGGCCACTTCAGGGAAGCCGAGCGTGATCAGGTCTTCAATAGTTTCCTGCGTGCGCTCGCCGCCATGGTTGTAATAATGGCTGATGAGGCCGCCATTATCTGCTTCCTGCAGCAGTGCCTGCACAGTGAACCAAATCCGCTCATGCGGAGTCAGCGATTCAAAGTCGGCTATCGCTTTATTTACCAGCGCTATCCATTGCTCATGTACAGCGGTTGCAGCGGAGTCTTCAGTATGTTCCATAGTTTTATTGGTGTCAATTGTTTTCAAGAACCCGTTCTATTTGCGTTTTAAACCAGCCTGTCGTTACAAGATATTTCATTGCTAAGTTATATTTACCAAGCATTCCCCTGTTAAAGTAATCTTTCATATTAAAACACGGGTAAAAAACTTCAAGATTGTCGCTCTCAAGTTGTTCAATAATACCATCAATGTTTTCATCGTTCTTTACACCTTCTTTGAACTCGACATACGATTGCCGTGCAACCGCTATTTTACCTATGATAGTACTGCACCTTTTGTTTTTTTGTTTAGTTATATCTTCAATATAGGCTGCTTTGTCAAAGTTCACATTTAATAATTCACTCAAATTATCAGGATGGTAGAGGTAGTTTTCAACGCTATAATACCGCAGGATTTTCATGTTGGGAAATATTTCTCTTACGGATGCTATCTCATCATCCCGAAGAAAATCTCTGTCCCTTAACCCCAATTTTTTCTTGTCTCCTTTTATGGTTAAAAAAACTTCCCTGTTATTTTGTGCTGGTAAGAACAAATAGTTCTTTTCGCCAAGGGCAAGATTATACCATTTACTATTAGTGTTTTCTGCCACTACGAGCTTTTTATCAGCTAATATAGATGAAATAATATCCTTGGGTATGGCAATTTCGTAAACCTCAAGGTTGTCTTTTGTTTGCGGCTCAATAATTTGCGGCACATCAAAATCAAGATTATCCAAGTCAACAATTGCAGCCGTTTCACTCCTGCGGGCATAGTCAATAAAGCCAAGCGAATGTGAAGCTGTCCAAAGTTGGTAGTTTTCAGGTATCCAGTTTTCGGAAATTTCTTTTATAAAATTGTACTGTAGTTTTGTGTCAAGGTGCAAATCCATCTCGTCAATGTAATAGAAAGTATCCTTGTTATCATCACGGCACACCAGCAGATCAAAAAGAATATTCACTACCTCCTTTTCACCTGCGCTTAATAAATTATAAAGTATTACAGATGTCCCTTTTCTAAAGTTGATTTGGGCTGAGTTACCATCTAATGGGGGTAATATCTCTGTTAGTAGCAGCCGGTTTGCGCCATTTCGGCCAAAAATATTATCAAATGCATTATTAATTGGCTCAATATAGGTCGATTGAATTTGATAATTGAACTTAGGCTTTATAAAACAGTAATAAGGAATTTATTTTTCAGTTACTTGTAACCTCATTACTGCCCGGCGGTTTTTACTCCTGCCTTCGCTTGTTTCATTGCTTGTTGCAGGGTCATCGAAACCATGCCCTTTCATTATTATTTTCCTAGCTTAATACCTAACTCTATCAGGTGTTTTTTCACTGCGTCAGCACGTTTGATACTCAATTTTTTGTTATAAGGTCTGGTTCCTGTATTATCGTTATGTCCGTCAACAATCACATATGCGTCAGGGTCAGCGTTAAGCCTTCTCACGGCATCCTGTAAAATCGGATATGATGAATGCTCTAAAACAGTGCTGTTGATCTCAAATAGTATTGGGGGTAAACATGTTTACAGTATCAGCAGGTACCACCTTTGTTGTATCAGGACATCCCTGGTTTGAAACAGGACCTGCTACTGTAGGGCAGTTGTCTTCGTT
>JACMPD010000106.1 GCA_014377675.1 Taibaiella sp. | reverse complement strand
GAGTATTGATGCACTTATTGATGTAATAAACGCTTTATTTAAAACTCCAGCTCCCCACTCCCCCACTTTTAACTTTTCACTTTTTTTAAATACCTTTGCAACCAAATTAAAAAATCATATAGAATATGTCGGCGAACAACATTCATGAATTACTGGGCGATAAGGCTGAGTATTACTTAGGCCATACCTGCCAAACAATTGATAAATCTTCCATCTACCTGCCTTCTGCATCTCATATTGATGATGTATGGACGCAGTCAAACCGCAATATACAGACCCTTCGCAGCCTCGGCTCAATAATGGATAACGGCCGCCTTGGGGGCTCAGGTTATGTATCTATATTACCTGTTGATCAGGGTATTGAGCATAGCGGCGGTGCTTCTTTCGCGCCAAATCCAATATATTTCGATCCTGAAAATATAGTAAAACTGGCTATGGAAGGCGGCTGCAACGCAGTTGCATCCACTTTTGGCGTATTAGGCTCGGTAGCCCGTAAATACGCTCATAAAATACCATTCATAGTAAAAGTAAACCACAACGAGTTTCTTTCTTACCCTAATAAATTTGACCAGATCATGTTCGGCACCATTAAAGATGCATGGAACATGGGTGCCGCGGCAATAGGCGCTACTATCTATTACGGCTCTGATGAAAGCGCCCGCCAGATAGTAGAAGTGGCCAAGGCTTTTGAATATGCCCACGAACTGGGTATGGCTACAGTATTGTGGTGCTACCTCCGCAACCCGGGCTTTAAGAAAGACGGCGTAGATTTCCATACCGCTGCTGACCTTACAGGGCAAGCTAACCACCTGGGGGTAACTATACAGGCGGATATTATAAAGCAAAAACTGCCTACCAACAACGGCGGCTACAACGCTATTAACTTTGGCAAGACAAGTAAAATTGTTTATGACAAATTAACTACCGATCACCCTATTGATCTTGCCCGTTACCAGGTTGCCAATTGCTACATGGGCCGCGTAGGTCTTATTAACTCTGGCGGAGAATCAAAAGGCGCAACAGATATGGCTGAGGCAATAACTACCGCAGTTGTGAACAAACGCGCAGGTGGCATGGGCCTCATCAGCGGCCGCAAAGCCTTCCAGAAAGATATGAAGGTGGGTGTTGAACTGCTGAACGCCATACAGGATGTTTATCTTGATGAGTCAGTTACTATCGCCTAATTAATAATATTAAATATACAAAAACGGCTGCGGGGAGATACCTTGCAGCCGTTTTTGTTTATTTACTATGCGTGCAATATGGAGTGTAAACAGGCATTACTCTTCAATGACTTACTTTATCCCTGTTGCGGTGTATTCATTACATATACCAAAAGTCTTGCGGTGATAAGGAGATATTCCAAATTCCTTTATTTTGGCCCGGTGGTGGCGTGTGGCGTAGCCTTTATTTCCATCCCAGCCGTAAGCGGGATATTCCAAGTGCAGTTGCTGCATATATTCATCGCGGTAAGTCTTGGCCAGTATACTGGCGGCAGCTATAGAGGAGTATAACTCATCGCCCTTTACCACACACTGATGCACTATGCCAAAATAAGGCGAAAAAATATGCCCGTCAATAAGCAATAGTTCAGGCCGGGTAGTGAGTTTACTTACCGCTACGTGCATAGCTTTAAATGAAGCTTTAAGTATATTGATACGGTCTATTTCTTCATGGTCTATCATAGCCACAGCCCATGCCACCGCATTTTGTTCTATTACGGGGCGCAACTCATCGCGGTGCTCTTCGGTTACCTGCTTGCTGTCATTAAGCAGCGGATGGTAAAAATCAGGCGGCAGAATAACGGAAGCGGCAAATACCGGCCCGGCAAGGCATCCGCGCCCGGCCTCATCACAACCCGCCTCTATTACTCCCCTGGTGTAAGATGGTTTCAGCACAGCCTTGTATTTACAGTAAAATTAAAGGGTAACGGTGAAAATATCAAAAACAGGATGCAAATGTTTCCGTAAAGGTATAAAGGGGCATTGTAGCTACGGTTTGTTACATTTGTATGCGACATCACACGCTGTAGATAAGTATGTTTATTATATAGCCGGGTATATTTGTGGTGGCAATTGTTTTATTATAACAGTCCGATACATTTCAATAGCTATAATCAATAACCAGTAAAGCACTACCATGCAAACAGTAAAACTGCCATTTTATGCCAGGCTGGCATTTTGTCTTATTTCGCTCATTCTCATCATTCTGTTACTGGAACAGGCCAGGGATATATTTATTCCACTCACCTTCGGGTTGCTGATAGCCATATTGCTCTACCCCCTTAACCGTATGTTCATAAACAAGTTAAGGATGGGGAGGGCAGCGGCAGCGGGTGTAAGCCTGGTTTTGTTTTTGCTGGTAGTGGCTACATTCTTCTACTTTCTCACCATACAGGTCATAAACTTTTCTCATGACCTTCCTGACCTTAAAGTCCGGTTTGAAAGTATTTATACTGATATGCAGCGCTGGGTAAAAGACATGTTCCACATTAACAGGGCACAGCAAACCTCTTACATCAATGACTCCGGTAAAGATCTGTTGCAGTCAGCGGCGAGGTCGGTAAGTAATCTATTCTTGTCAGTAACCGCTGTTTTACTGTTGCTGGTTTTTGTTTTTATGTTCACTTTCTTTATTCTTTTTCACCGCGCGTTATTACTTAAGGTCACGCTGCATCTTTTTTCGGTTCAGCACAGGAGCAAGGTGAGGGAAGTGATTATGGAGACCAAGACCATGATTAATAACTACGTGATGGGCCTGATGATTGAAATGGTAATAATGAGTGTTGCCAATACCGCCCTGCTCCTGATAATGGGCGTTAAATACGCTATACTGCTTGGTTTGGTTGCGGCCGTGCTCAATATAATACCTTACATAGGCATCTACACGTCCATAGTGTTTACCATGTTTGTCACCTTCGCCAACAGCAAGTATTCGCTCGCGCTGGAAGCGGGTGCCGGGTTGTTCCTGCTGCACCTGGTAGATGCCAATATTCTTATGCCCCGCATAGTGGGGGCAAGGGTAAAAATGAACCCTTTTATAACCATAATAGCTGTTATAGTGGGGCAATTTGTATGGGGAATACCGGGCATGTTCTTGTTTATACCTATCACGGGCATCATTAAGCTGATATGTGAGCGGGTAGACGGGCTTGAAGCCTGGGGAATGCTGATAGGCGTTGATGATGAGGTAAAGAAACCCAGGAAGAAGATAATGCTTAATGACGAAGGGGCAAAGCCGCCGCCAGAGATGACTGCATAAAAGCTGGCTGAGCAACCCTTAAATTATCTTCTTGCCGCAAAAAAGTCTTTCATAAGTTGTGCGCATTCAGTGGCAAGTATGCCGCTTTTTAGTTGCGCCTTAGGGTGGAAGGGCCAGTTTTCGCCGGTGGTTTTGCGGTAGCCATTTTTAATATCCTCTGCTCCGTACACTATATTGCCCACTTTTGACCAGTACATGGCACCACAACACATAAGGCAGGGCTCAACTGTAACATAAAGCGTCGCTTCCGGAAGGTACTTGCTACCCAGCTGGTTGAATGCCGCCGTTAGTGCTATCATCTCGGCGTGGGCTGTGCTGTCGGTGAGCTGCTGCACCTGGTTGTGCCCGCGGCTTACTATCTTTTCGCCCCAGGTTACAATAGCGCCCACAGGTACTTCACCCGCATCAAAAGCCAGTTGCGCTTCCCGCAGCGCCTGCCGCATAAAATATTCATCGTTGAAAATCAAGGCTGTAGTTTAATAGTTAGTAGTTGGTCTACAGTACATAGTAATGAGACTAAGCATTAGAATTTAGTAATTAGTAGTTAGTAACGAGACGTAAGTATTAGAATTTAATTAAAGAGGCTTTAGCAAATATTGATGCGGCCTCAGTGAATAAAGCAACCTACACAAAAGCATATGTAAACAATACACACCCGCTACCCCTGACTAATTACTACCTGCTCACTACTAACTACTGCTGAAAGATCTATCGCTCATCAAAATCAATAATTACCTTTTCGGTGCGGGGGTGGCTTTGGCAGGTGAGCACGAAGCCTTGCTCTACTTCGCTGTGCTCCAGCGAATAATTCACTTCCATTTCCACTTCACCCAGGGTAACCTTGGCGCGGCAGGTGCAACAAACCCCACCCTTGCAGGCATATGGCAGGTCAGCGCCGTTCCTCAGCGCCGCGTCTAATATTGTTTCTCCTACAAACGGCACCTCCATTTCAAATGTGGTTCCGTCAAGCTTAATACTTACCTGGCTTACCGCGCCCTTATTCACCTGGTGGCTGGCAACCCATTTTTCATGGCTGGCTTTGGGCTGGTCAGGACTGGTAAATAGTTCAATATGTACATGTTCACCCGGCAAACCAAGGTCAATCAACTGTTGCTTTACAGAAATTACCATTTCCTCAGGTCCGCAGATAAAAGCCTCGTCGATGGTCTTAACGTCCACCAGTTTCTCGCAAAAATCCCTGCACTTCGCCGCGTCTATTCGGCCTGTGAACAACGGAATTTCCATATATTCCCTGCTCAGCAGGTAGTATATGCGCAGGCGTTGCATGTATTTATTTTTAAGTGCTTCAATGGTTTCCCTGAAAATAATAGAACCCTTTGACCGGTTGCCGTAAATAAGAGTAAAACCACTTTCAGGTTCTTCTTCAAGCACCGTTTTCATAATGCTCATTATGGGCGTTATGCCACTGCCGGCTGCGAACGCCAGGTATTCTTTATGTTGCTTTTCGCTTTGGCGCGGGGTAAACTTGCCCATCGGTGGCATTACATCAAGCAGGTCGCCCTTTTTAAGATTGCCGTGTGCATGGGTGGAAAATTTTCCGTTATCTACTTTTTTAATAGCCACCCTCAGTTCGCCTTCGCCCCGGCTGGTGCAGATGGAATAAGAACGGCGCACTTCCGCCCCTTCAATATGCAGCCTGAAAGTAAGGTATTGCCCGGGCGCAAACCTGAAAAGCTCCCGTTGTTCCTCCGGCACCTCAAGGGCTACGGATACACAATCAGCCGTCTCAGGGCGCACATCTTTTACTTTTAACGAATGGAATCTCAGAGTTGACATAAGCTGATGCAAAGGTAATTAATTCATTGTACAGTTTGCAGCAGCAATGTAGTTGAATGTCAATACTGACCACCGGCCTCGGAACCATGTGGAAATTGCCTATCTTTAATAATAATATGGATGCACTACACGAAACAGCGGCCACACTAACGCAGGAATGGGGATTGCAGGCGGATGAAATAATAAGCCGGGAAACAATACTGGCCCGGCTTGCCGAGCGGGTGGCTGTATTGCTGGACAGGGGGGCCGATTCGTTTTACCTGTTAATGTACCGGATTGATATATCAGAAAAAAAACTGACCAGCATTCTGAACGAACCTGATGTGGCTATGGAAATTGCACGGCTCATCTATGCCAGGCAACAGCAGAAAAGAGAAAGCAGAAAACTATATAAAAGCGAACGACCTGAAGACCCTGACCTAACCTGGTAACTTATGCAAAGGCAAGTCATGATCTCAGCAAAGTAAAAGGGCTGGCCGAGGCCAACCCTTTTAGTGAATAATATAGTAAACGCTTAATATCAGATAAGGGACTTTTCAGCTTTCTTAAAGAAAACGAGTTGTGCCATGAAAAATGTACCGAACAGCACCACGCCACCGGCCATATCGCCAATCATTGTATTTTTGAAAAAAGGTATAGCATCAATATAGGTCTTTGCAAAACCTGAAAAAGTATAACCGTTGTAGCCTGAAGCGAAGTAACCAAAATTAGAAACAATAAAAAAGAGTGTGGAAGCACCAAAAACATAAGCAAGAACACTTACCGGTTTTATCTGCTTCATGCTGAGGCCCAGCGCTGCCGCACCGGCAAGGGCTGCATAGTTAAAAAACTGGCCGGAGTAAAACCCGGGCGTGCTTGTAAACAACTGGAAATAAACATCAGCGGCAAACTGCCCCGCAAGTGGCACCAGGAACGCAAGCATCCTCCGGTCTTTGATAACCGCACCGCTGAACAGCCCTATAGCAGCCATAGGTACAAAGTTATACAAATGCATACCTGAGTTAACAATTCTCAATATTGTTGCTATTGCCACCAGTGAAATGGCGATAAGCATATTTATTTCGTTTCTTTTCATTATATTAGTGTTGGCGGCAAAAATACACAACAATATCAAAATAAAAAGGATTGTTTTAGGAATAAGCGCTGCCGCTACCTGCACCGTGATAAGAATTTAATGGAAAGCATTAACTTTATACAATGTTCTTGCTATAGTTAAAAGCACACTGGTTTCGGCCGGAAAGCAGTTTGAAAGTTTTGTTGGCGCAAAAAATATTGCACCAATATTAGAAAATCGTCTAAGAGATGGTGGTAAAGGCGGTATCGCGTCAGGCTCAATCATCGCTATACCTCATTAAAACCGGCCAACATTTTTTAATTTGGCAAATGAGTTTAATCTTTGCAGCGAAAAAGGAAGGTTTATTAATTAAATATTTAATTTTATTTTATGCTGATAGATGTGATTGCGGGCGCACGGCCTAATTTTATGAAAATAGCGCCAATAATAGCCGCGATAGAGGTACAACAAAAAGCCGGGGCTGATATACACTACCGGTTGATACATACCGGGCAGCATTATGATAAAAAAATGAGCGCTGATTTTTTTGAACAGCTGAATATACCCACGCCACACCACAACCTGGAAGTAGGCAGTGGCACGCAGGCAGAGCAGGCAGGCCGTATAATGATAGGCTATGAGCAATTGCTGATGCAGCAACCCTGCGATCTTTGCGTGGTAGTGGGTGATGTTACTTCAACCATGGCCTGCTCTATAGCGGCAAAAAAAATGAATAACATAAAAGTGGCGCATGTGGAAGCAGGAATACGCTCAGGCGATTGGACCATGCCTGAAGAGATTAACCGCATAGTAACTGACAGCATAACCGATTATTTCTTTACCACATCAGAAGTGGCCAACAACAGCCTGCGCCGCTCAGGGGTGAAGGAAGAGCAGATCTTTTTCGTGGGCAATACCATGATAGATACACTTTACAGGCAAATGCCAAGATTTATTCAGCCCGAGGCGTGGGAGAAATTTGGTCTTACCGAAAAAGGATATATCATCATGACACTGCACCGGCCCGCCAATGTAGACAATAAGGAAAAACTGACAGAGCTGATAGGTGAAATAGTAAATTCTTCACAGGGCATCCCGCTCGTTTTCCCGGTGCACCCCCGCACAGCTAAAATGCTGGAAAGCGCAGGCATCAGCGCGCCTAACCTGCATGTAATAGAACCGCTGGGCTACCTGGAGTTCAACTACCTGGTAAAAAATGCCAAGGCAGTAATAACTGATTCAGGTGGCATTACCGAGGAAACTACAGTAATGGGTATACCTTGTATGACCTTGAGAGACAGCACAGAGCGCCCTGAAACATGCACCGTAGGCACTAATGAGCTTGTGGGCACCAATCCTAAAGCGATACCCCCGGCAATGGAGACCTTATTTTCAGGTAACTGGAAGAAAGGCGGAATACCTGAAATGTGGGATGGTAAAACATCGCCAAGAATAGTGGCGCACATCATGCAGCTTTTTGGTGTAAAACAAGCTGAAAGCGCCATTGCCTGACTCACCAGTTGATTGAGAACTTACATTAAGTTGATATAATTTAAAAACCCCGGCAAAACCGGGGTTTTTAAATTATATCAACTTAGGGTATTAATTAATGCTGGATGGTAAGTTTATTGCTGTAGTTGATAGCAGCAGACTTGATTTTAACGAAATATACACCGTTGCTTAAAACAGGCAGTGATACAGCAGTGCTGCCAGAAGCAACATTGATATCCATAGTTGACTGGTACACTTCCCGACCTGTAATGTAAGTGATAGTTACGTCAGCTTTTCCTGTTACCTGCTGGTTCCAGCTGATGTTCAGGTTGTTGCTTGCAGGGTTAGGGAATACATTGAACTGGGCGGTTGCATTCTGTTCGGTCCCTTGGAAACTTCATTAAGCGCAGCATAAATTTCCATTATTTCACCGTTCCTTTTATATAAATAGTGTAACGCTTATCGCCTGAAGGAATATAGGCGTTGGACTGGATAAATACTTCCTTATAAAACGGCCCTGCTTTTGCGGCGTGAAACCCGACATTAATAACGCCTGTTTTACCGGCTTCTATCGCTTCTTTAGGCCATACAGGTGTGGTGCAGCTGCATGATGGTTTGGCATCCGTTATTAAAAGTGGTTGCTTACCTACATTGGTAAATACAAAATCATGCATAGCATCAGGCCCCAGCGGCACTTCACCGAAATCAAAAGTGTCACCATCCTTAAATTTAAACTGCGGCCCCGTTGCATCTGCAGCCGTTGCCGGTTGCGCTGGCTGCGCATAGGTGGCACCCGCTATACCGCAGTACAGGCAAAAAAAGAGCAAAATTATCTTTTTCATTAACTATGTTTTAGCCCTAAAAAAAGATCCCGCATTGCTACCGTTAACGTTGTAGAAATGCGGGATCACTATAAAAAGTGTTGCTTACAGCAGTAATTAGTGTCCCTGCGGAGCCGGTGCCGGAGCGCCTGGTGGTGGCGGTGCCACCTTATCAGCTGGCTTGGCTGTAACAGTACCGCGTATGTGCAGCACGGTTGATTTTTCCTGCGCGTCTGAAGTAATGGTTACTTCTTTACTTATAGGGCCCGGGCGGTGGTCGGTGTTATAAGTAACGTGTATTGTTCCCTTTTTACCTGGAGCTATAGGCTCATGGGGCCACTTAGGCACAGTACAGCCGCATGAACCATGCGCTTCAGAAATAATGATTGGTTTTTTACCTACGTTCTTGAACTCAAAATCGTATTCCGCGGTTGGGCCTTCAGGCACGGTACCGTAGTCGTGGGTATTTTCTTTATCCTTAAACTTAAAGATGCCGGCATCCGCGTCTTTTTCAGGTGCGGCTGTTTGCATTGGCGCTTTCTGATCCTGAGCTTTTGCAGCTATCGTAGTGAGGGAGAGGCAGCAAATAGCAATAAATACTTTTTTCATTTGTATCGTCTGTTTTTGTTTTTATTTAATACGATTCTAGTTAGTTCTTACCATTGTTGTATTCTCAGGCACTGATGTAGTAGGCGCTTTTTCCACGCTTCCCTTAATATTCAATACCCTTACACCCGCGTTTGAAGTTATTGTGATTGATTTATTAAACCCGCCGGCTGGCTTTCCGGCTGTATGGAAGGCAACGTCAATAGCGCCTGTACCGCCCGGTGCTATAGGTTCTTTAGAATAGGTGGGCACAGTGCACCCGCATGATGCCTGCGCTTTTTGTATTATCAATGGCTCCTTGCCTTTATTCACAAAGGTAAATTTGCACACAGCGTCAGGCCCTTCCTGTACTGTACCAAAATCATGGTCAAGACTGGTGAAGGCGAGATCATCGAGTTTCAGAGTGGTAGTGGGTGCAGCGGGCGCTGAACCATCGGTACCGGGCAGGTTGGTATCATTATTGAGTTGAAGTGCCTGGTCAGTTGACTGTGATTTCTTTTTATTTTTCTTTTCTTTCGCTTCAGCAGCCGTACCGAACATAAGAATTACCCCAAGGATAAAAACCAGCTTTTTCATTTTTTGATATTTTTTTATTGATGAATACAGGATGAATAAAACAAATTTAGTGCCAAATTCTGAAACAAGTGAAAAATATTATTGTTAAAACCTGCTAAAAGATTAATCAATCGTAGTTTTGCAGGCAATGTATAAATTTTTGGTTATACAAACCGCTTTTACGGGCGATGTTGTTTTGGCTACTGCCATAGTTGAGAAGCTGCACCAACATTTCCCCGATGCACAAATTGATTTCCTGCTTCGCAAAGGCAATGAAGGTCTGCTTGACAACCACCCCTACATCACCAATGTTCTCATTTGGGATAAGCGGCAAAACAAACATGCGAACCTGCTTAAAATGGCTATGCGGGTAAGGAAAGAAAAATACACACATGTCATTAACCCGCACCGCTTTCCTACATCAGGTTTTGTGATGATGGTATCCGGGGCAGGCTATACCGCAGGCTTTGATAAGAATCCTTTTTCTTTTTTATTTACCAAGAAGGCACCCCATGTGATAGCCCCGGCACACAGTGAAAAATTTATACTGGAAACAGAACGCTATCAGCTGCTGATTTCTGACATAACTGACAATGTGTCTCTGCCGCCAAAACTACATCCTTCGATGGCAGACTTTGAGCATGTGAGGCAATATCAAAACGGGGCTTATATCACTATATCGCCTTCTTCGGTGTGGTTCACCAAAAGGTTTCCTGTTGACCGCTGGGCACAACTGATACAGCTACTGCCGGTGTCGTATACGTTTTACCTTTTGGGTGCACCTTCAGATAAAGAAATGGGGGACACTATTATATCACTGGCCGGCCGCGAAAATGTAATTAACCTTTGTGGCAGCCTCAGCTATCTGCAGTCAGCGGCGTTAATGAAAAACGCAGACATGAACTACGCCAATGACTCGGCGCCGCTTCACTTTGCTTCGGCTATGGACGCACCTGTAACCGGTGTTTTCTGTTCTACAATTACTTCATTCGGTTTCGGGCCGCAAAGCAGAAACTCAAAAATAGTAGAGATAGACTATCCGCTGGCCTGCAAGCCCTGCGGCCTGCATGGCAGGAAACAATGCCCGGAAGGGCATTTTAAATGTGCTAAAGATATTAGAAACGAACAACTACTATGGTGGATTTCGAAAACGATATAAAGAACTGCGTGGCTGTGCTGCAGCAGGGCGGTGTAATACTCTACCCTACGGAAACTGTTTGGGGCCTTGGCTGCGATGCCCTCAATGAGGCTGCCGTGGAAAAAATATTCGCTTTAAAGCAACGGCCAAAAGAGAAAAGCCTTATAGTATTGGTGGCCGAAGCCAGAGATATATTACAATATGTTGCGGCACCCCACCCTGATATTATAGCGATGGTAGAGCAGTTTGAAGTGCCGACCACTGTAATATATAAAAACGTGCTTTCATTCCCCGCAAATGTGGTCAGCTCTGATGGCAGCCTCGCTATTAGAGTTACAACCGACCCCTTCTGCAAAGCCCTGATCAAGCGCTACCGCAAACCAATAGTAACCACTTCGGCCAACATAAGTGGAGCACCAACAGCTCTTATATTCGAGGGCATTAGTGCGGACATTACCGAAAATGTTGACTATGTGGTCAACTGGCGTAAAACCGATACTACCATTAAGCCGCCCTCCCGCCTGGTAAGGATAAATGACGATGGCGGACTGGAGATATTGAGAGCTTAGACGGTGCAAAGTTTATGGTTACATTAGCTGAGACCGGGGCGGGTGTTTACTGCTGTACCCGCTGAAATTAGTGGCGGCAGCTATTGTTCATAACAGCAGGATTGCTCGTAGCGTACCGGCAAAGACTATTCTTTAGCCAGCACCTTGTCCACTTTTGTTATCAGTTTATTTAGCTCATCCTGCAACAATGGGTTATTAAAAGAATCAATGGCAGTATCCGCTGCATAGGAAAGCAGTGTCATGGCTATAAAGTCCTGCTCATCTTTCCCGGCGTAGTGGCTGCGCATTTCAGAAATCTGATCGTCGGCTTTTTTAACAGCCTTCCTTACCGCCTGCTCTTCGGCAGGTTTTATACGTATGCGATAGCTGCGGCCGGCAAGCCATATGTTTATAGATAAATTTTCTTCACTCATATCTGTGCAACTGCGGGTTCATCGTTTTGTTTAGTCAGTAAAGTTTTCTGGAAAAATATCAGTGTCAGTACTCCAATTGATATAGCAGCATCGGCTATATTAAATACAGGCTCGAAGAAAACGAAATTTTTGCCACCTAAAAAGGGAACCCACGAAGGCATTACCGTATCAACAATAGGGAAGTAAAACATATCAACCACCTTTCCAGTTAATACTTTGCCATATCCTGTCCCGAACTTAGTGAAATGAGCCACCGCGGTTTGGTTATGGTTTTGCATCATGGCAGTTATATTGTCATAGTTCCCTGAAAAGCAAGAATAAGGGCTGTCAGTAAATATGAGGCCATACACCAGGCTGTCCAGCAGGTTACCGAGCGCCCCCGCCAGTATAAGCGAGCCACAGATAATGACACCTTTCTTGTAGCCTTTGGTAATGAGCCTTTTAAGGAGGTAAAAACCAAAGATAACCGCTATAAGCCTGAATGAAGAAAGAATGATTTTACCAACAATGGATTCACTTATTTTAAGACCGTAAGCCATTCCTTCATTTTCAATGAAGTGAAGCCTGAACCAGTTGCCCACTATCTTTACATCATCTCCGTTACAAAAATGTGTTTTAATATATATTTTCATTGCCTGATCCGCTATTATGATCAGGAGTACTATTAAAATCGCATTACGGTATTTCAAATTAAAATTTTTAAGATTACAGTTGGCAAATATAGGATAAAAATTTGTCGTGAAGCGATATACTATTATTCATATTTAGTTAAAAAAAGATTGTGCAGGTTTACCGGCAGGCGCTGCTTCTAATTGGCGTTCGGTCTCGCTGAGGGTTTCTATCCTTACCCACAAATGTGGCATAAAGAGCAACTCAGGCGCAATTTCAGGCCACTCAACAAAAAAATACTTGCTTCGGTCGGTGTAACCAAGCAGGCAGTCTTCAATGCCCGCGTTTATAGCTTCCTCAACTGATTTGAGCCTATACAAGTCCATGTGGAAGATGATAGAAGGCCTTCCATTTATAGTGCAATGATATTCATTAATGAGTGAGAATGTAGGGCTCGATACTGTGTCTTCCACCTGCAGCACATCGCATAGGTGATGGATAAAAGTGGTTTTACCCGCACTCATTTCACCGCTAAAAGCAAAAACATTGTGTTCATTTAATAGCCGACTGAAGCCTGCGGCAGCAACCGCTATTTCACTCAGTGTATATGTTATCCGGAAATCATTTTTCTCCATAAGTGTGCAAAATTAAAGGTAACTATAGAAAAGAGACACATTTGTTTTAACGAAAATAATTTTTTCATAATTTTATCAGGAATAAGTAAATTGCAGCATCCTATACCCATACATAGTAATTATTTTATAAAATCTATTCAAGAGAGTTAGATGAAGAAATTTTTAATTTGCGCGGCTCTTTTTTCCGCACTATGCGGCTCCTCCTATGCGGCACCGGGCAACAATAGTTTTTGGCGGCAGGTGCCTGAAGGCAGTGCTCCTTCAAAAGAATTGCTGGCATTCACGCCTGCAAACTACAAGGTATATACATTTAATGAGTCGTGGTTAAAGCAGCAATTGTTCAACCTGTCCGCCAGCCCGGCTGATGGCTTTGTCATCGATCTGCCGTTGCCTGATGGCTCATTCCGCAGTTTTAAAGTATGGCAAGACCCTTTAATGACGGACGCCATGGCGGCTAAATACCCGGAAATAAAAACATTTACAGCCACTGCCACAGATAATGCCAGCGTAACTGCCAAGCTTGATTTTACACTGTATGGTTTTCACGCCATGATTTTTGACGGTGAAAATACGTCCTTCATTGACCCTTACGACCGCTTTAATGATGGCTTTTATATGGTGCACTACCGCAAGGACGAAGTGCGCCAGCTGACCGACCGCATGAAGTGCGAAGTGAAGGGAGAAGATGGAAACGGCCCGGCCGGCGAAAGCATGGATATAATGCAGAAAGGCCTCCCAAAACTGGCAGCACGCACCGGCAATGGCTGGAACCTCCGTACTTACAGGCTTGCCCTATCTACCAGCCACCAATACTGCCAGGCTGCAACCGGCTCTTCAACGCCCACCATAGCGGCCTGCCTGAGTGCAATGACCACTTCGCTCAACCGCATTAACGGTGTTTACGAGCGTGAATTTGCGGTACACATGAATTTTTGTGCCAATGAAGATACCCTTATATGGAATGTAACAAGCGGTGGCCCTAACGGCGCTGACCCCTTCGCCAGCATAAACAGCAACGGCAGTGCATGCCTTACTAAAAACCAGGCCACCTGCGATGCCAGGATAGGCTCCGCGAACTACGACCTTGGCCACGTCTTTACCACAGGCGGCGGCGGCATTTCCGCCCTTGGCGTGGTCTGCGCCTCTGGGTCTAAAGCCAGAAGCGTAACCGGCAGCCCCACCCCTGTAGGCGATGGCTATGATATAGACTATGTAGCCCATGAAATGGGTCATGAATTTGGCAGCCAGCATACATTCAACAACAACGCTGACGGCAGCTGCAGCGGCAACGCGGTAAGCAACTACGCTTACGAGCCGGGCAGCGGCACCACTATAATGGCTTATGCGGGCATATGCAACCCTGACAACCTGACTATGCGCAGCCAGGACTACTTCGCCGCTTCAAGCCTGGTACAGATTTACGCAAAGCTGTCGACCTCTGAAAATACCTGCGCTGCCATTACATCAACAGGCAATAAACTCGCCTTTGTACCGGCATTTACCGCCTCTTACACCATACCTTATAAAACACCATTTGAACTGACCGCGCCAACAGCGGTTGACTCTGTAGCTGATACCGCCACCACTTACTGCTGGGAGCAGTGGAACCGCGGGGACTTCGGCAAACGTTTCGCTGCGACTTACCTTAAAGGGCCTATATTCCGCTCTTATGCGCCCGTAAAGTCGCAGGTGCGGGTTTTCCCGCGCATGGGTATGGTTTTAGCCGGCGTGCTGAGCAATGCCGGTTCTGATGGTAACCAGGGTGAAAAGGTGCCTGATACCTCGCGCTACCTTACCTTTAAATTAACGGTAAGGGCAATACTTGCAGGTAAGGGAGCATTCAACTTCCCTGATGATACCATTCACCTTGATGCAGTAGCCACGCCGTCAAAAACCGGTTTCAAGGTAACCAGCCAGGGCTCAACGGGTATAACCTATGCCGGTGGCAGCACACAGACCATTACCTGGGATAAAGTGGGTACAGATGCGGCACCTGTAAATGCCGCTACCGTGGACATATATATGTCAAGGGACGGTGGCAATACCTGGCCCACCTTATTAGGTAATTTCCCCAATACAGGTACAGCAATGGTTACCATACCCAACCCCGCCTCCACCACTTCAGTGGCACGGATAAAGGTAAAGGGTAATAACAATGTATTTTTTAATGTAAACAGCAACAACTTTACTGTAACCAATAATGCGAGTCTGCCGGCAGCCATTGCCAATACAGTTAAACTGGCCGCTGAAGTAAAGATATTCCCGGTACCTGCATCAGAAACGGTGCACATAACCACAGGCCGCAATACAGAGCTGCAGGCAGTGGTGTACAATACAATAGGCCAGCAGG
>JACMPD010000011.1 GCA_014377675.1 Taibaiella sp. | reverse complement strand
TCATCATTATATTTATCGTAAAATGTACTGAATTTCATACCACTAAGATACAAAATATTGGGTACATTTACGGACATTCATTATAATTAATTAGGCCGGCATGGATGTTCAAAGAGTAGGTGACATTTCACAAAAAGAATTTGTTGAAAATTTTTACAAGCCGGGAATTCCTGTCGTTTTTACAAATGCCTCAAAGGTGTGGAAAGCCAACGGCACCTTCACGCCTGATTGGTTCAGGAAGAATTACGGCGACCGCACCACCGAGCTGAATGGAAAACGCTATACTATGACTGAGATACTTAATCTTGTTGAAACAAGTACCGTGGAAAAACCGGCTCCATACCCTTTTATATTCGATATTAATAAACAGTTACCTGAGCTGTTGCCAATGGTACAGCCGCTTAATATGAACTATGCAGTACCTAACTGGCTCGAAAACAAATGGTTTAGCAGGGGATACTGGGGTAGCGCCACCGAGATATTTATAGGCGGCCCAGGCGGCAGATTTCCATATGTGCATATTGATTATTTTCATCTTAACGCATGGATAAATCAGCTATATGGTGAAAAGCAATTTATCGTTTTTCCAAAAGGGCAGGATGAATTTCTATATCCAAAACCTAACGATCAATGGCAGTCTGAAGTAAATATATTTAACCCTGACTATACTAAACATCCTAAATTTAAACATGCTACGCCGGTAAAGTTTACCGTGGGCGCCGGCGAGTCATTGTTTATTCCATTTGGCACATGGCATTCCGCGTATTCGCTTACACCCACAATCTCAGTTGCGTTTGATCAGCTTAACAGTAAAAATTATCCTGAGTTTATTAAAGACGTTTGGTCATTTAAAAAGCGGGAAGGTATGCTAAAGGCCATCGCAATGTATGGCTATGCTAAGTTTGCAGGCCGCATGAGCATGATGAGTGATACGCTTTAAACACAATTGGAACAGTAAAAAAGCGCAGTACAGTGAAATATTTTCTTTCAAGTATTCAGTAATAGTAGGAAGTAATTTTTGGGGCCCGTGCTCTTCTTTCCCGATTATCTTTTTACCTTGCAAATAAATGAATTGTAGTTAACTACTACCTGCTGCAATCAAAAAGATACTCCTTTGGAATACAATTTTTTTATAAATAATTTATTTGAGTTTCAGGCTGAAAAAGCGCCCGGTTTAGTCGCGTTGAAATTCGATGATGCCTTAATTACCTACGCGGAATTGAATCGGCGGGCTAATATTCTGGCCAGTGCCATACTCATTCACTCTGCTACAGCGGAGGTGATAGGCATCAGTACCACAAGGGGCGTTGAAATGATAATTGGCCTGCTTGCCATATTGAAAGCTGGAAAAGCCTATCTCCCTATTGACCCGCGATACCCCGTAAACCGGTTACAACAAATTATTGAAGATTCAGAAGCGGAAACCTGTTTATGTTATGAAAATGAGTTTCCTGTTTTTCAGTCGTTAGGTCTCGCGACTCTTGATTTTAACAGCGTTTTTTTATCCGCGCAAAGGCCACAATTTAGCAGGCAGCCGGAACTTGCTTACGTGCTGTTTACATCTGGCTCAACTGGAAGGCCAAAGGGTGTGGGAATGGGGCACAGGGCTTTGGTTAATCTCATAAACTGGCAGCAAAAAAATTCTTGTGCCGGTCAAGGCACTGTTACATTGCAGTTTTCTCCTTTAAGTTTTGACGTCTCTTTCCAGGAAATATTTGCGACACTAACCACCGGCGGCACTCTGGTACTCATTGAAGAGACCATGCTGTTGGAGCCGGTATTGCTTTTAAAATACATTGTTGCTAACCAGATAAACAGAATATTTCTGCCGTTCATTGCCCTAAAGTATTTAACTGAGGCCGCCGACAGTGCCCTTTTATTTCCACAAAGCCTGCAGGAAGTAATTACGGCAGGGGAGCAATTGAAAATAACACCGCAGATAAAGAAATTTTTTACTGTTTTGCCGGGTGCTACACTTTATAATCAGTATGGGCCTACGGAGTGCCATGTAGTGACACAGCTGAAACTGGATGGCAACCCGGAGTCATGGCCGGCTTTACCTTCCGTTGGCCACCCCATAGATAACACTCAAATCTATATTGTCGACACTGACCTGAAAGTTGTGCCCGAGGGTGTGGAAGGTGAACTTTGCATTGGCGGCGTATGTCTTGCTGAAGGGTATATAAATCATCCTGAATTGACCGATGAAAAATTCCTTGTATGGCAAAGTCCGTATGAAGAACTGGTGCGCATTTACCGTACCGGTGACATTGCAAGGTATCTCCCCGGCGGCGATATCGAGTTCTTGGGGCGAGAAGACGATCAGGTTAAAATATCTGGTTACAGAATTGAGCTCGGTGAAATTGAGGTCGTACTCTCCGCTCAAGCCGGTATCAGCCATGCTGTGGTAATAGCAGTTGGCGCGGGAAATAAAAGGCTTGCTGCATACGTTGTATCAGCAGATGGTAAGGAAGATACCGTTGCGCTACGCAAAACGCTTGAAGATGTATTGCCATATTATATGTTGCCTTCGGTATTTATTTGGTTGCGAGAAATGCCAAGAACTGCGACCGGGAAGGTGGACAAAAAGAGTTTACCAAAGCCGGCTTTGAAAAGACCTGCATTGTCAGTACTTTATAAAAGTCCTTCAGGCAAGGTAGAGCAGCAACTGGCAGGCGTTTGGGAAACTATGCTGCAAATTGACAAAGCCGGGACGGATGATAATTTTTTTGAATCCGGAGGTACGTCGTTACTGGCTGTGAGGTTCATCACTGAACTGAAACTGCAATATGAGTACCAGCTGACAACAAGTAAATTATATCAATACCCTACAATTAAAGGTCTGGCTGACCACCTTGTGGGCATTGAACTTAAAACAAGTGAAATAAACTACACCTCAGTACGGGATAATTGTGAACGGGATGCGGTAGCGGTTATAGGTATGGCCGGGCGTTTTCCCGGTGCAAATACGGTTGAGGAACTTTGGGAAATACTTAAAGAAGGTAAGGAAACAGTATCGTTTTTTACTAAGGAGGAGCTTGACCCATACATACCGAAGGAGGTTGTTGACAACCCTGACTATGTAATGGCCCGCGGCATTATAGAAAATGCTGATGAATTTGATGCGGATTTTTTTGGTATCAATCCCCGGTTGGCCGAACTTATGGATCCACAGCAACGAGTATTCCTGGAGATAGCCTGGGAGGTGCTTGAAAGTACCGGCTACGCTGTTTCCGCTGCAAACCGCAGGGTAGGGGTATTTGCAGGCTCCGGCAACAACTCCTATTATCTAAATAATGTACATGGCAACAACGAGCGGATAGATAAAGCGGGCGGTTTCCAGGTTATGACTTATAATGAAAAGGATTATATAGCCACAAGGACTGCTTATGCGCTCAACCTGAAAGGGCCTGCGGTGAGTGTACACTCAGGTTGCTCTACATCGTTGCTCGCAGTCGCCCAGGCCGTGGAAAGCATAAGGAACGGACAATGCGAAGTGGCGATAGCGGGTGGCGTAGCCATAACATCGCCAGTGAAGAGCGGGCATTTGTACCAGGAAGGCGCTATGTTCAGCGATGATGGCCATACCCGGCCGTTTGATGCTGAAGCAAAAGGCACTGTATTCAGTGATGGTGCGGGCGTAGTATTATTAAAAAGTCTTGTTGCTGCAATGCGAGATGGCGATACAATATATGGAGTTATAAAAGGAATTGGATTGAATAATGACGGTGGTGAAAAAGGCGTTTTCACTGCGCCGAGCGCCGAAGGTCAGGCCGGTGCTATTATAATGGCATTGCATGACGCCGGGGTTGATGCGGGTACATTAACATATATTGAAGCGCACGGCACAGCGACGCCACTTGGCGACCCTATAGAAACAGATGGGTTAGCAATTGCATTCGGGAAACAGGAGAAAAAACAGTTTTGCGGCATTGGCAGTATTAAAAGTAACATCGGCCATCTGACGGCCGCTGCAGGTGTGGCAGGCCTGATTAAAACATTGCTGGCATTACACCATAAATTATTGCCCGCTTCCATTAATTATAATGCTCCCAACCCTGAAATTAATTTTGCAGACAGCCCGTTTTATGTGAATACTATTTTAAAACCTTGGGTAGCAAATGCCATTCGGCGTGCGGGTGTCAGTTCCTTTGGGGTAGGGGGCACAAATGTGCATATAATACTTGAAGAGCACGAACATATTCCACAACCTGTCAGTGGTTCCCGGCCTGTACAGTTGATCAGTTGGTCGGCTAAAAACGCTGTTTCGCGGGAAAGTTATGGAGAAAGATTAGCGGATTTTCTGAAAGACAACAAAGGTGCTGATATAGCCGATATTGCCTGCAGCCTGCACAGTACACGGGTCAACTTTGACGCGAGACGGTTTGTAATAGCTGAAAATAGTGATGGCCTTGTAAATACATTAACGTCACCATCAGTAAACCCAAACAACAGCAATATACTTAGTAGCGTGCCGGCCGGTGTTGTTTTTATGTTCCCTGGGCAGGGAGCGCAATATGTAAATATGGGGCTTAGCCTTTATCTGCATGAGCCGGTATACAAACAGGCGCTGGATGAATGTGCGGATTTTTTACTTCAGGAACTACATGAAGATATAAGGAAAATATTATTCCCTGGCGGCGCAACAGAAGAAGCGAAGAAGAAAATAGACCATACCTATTTTACACAACCGGCTATTTTCAGCACTTGTTATGCACTCGCGAAGTTGTTTATGAGCTGGGGGGTGCAGCCTGCGGCATTTATCGGGCATAGTATTGGCGAATTTGTCGGGGCACACCTTGCAGGGGTATTTACGCTCCGTGATGCATTGCATTTAATAGCCGAAAGGGGCAGGTTGATGGAGCGCCTGCCGCGCGGCAGTATGCTGTCAGTGAGGGCCGGTGTTGAAATACTTGAACCAATATTACCCATAACCATTTCTTTAGCAGCCATTAACAGCGAGGGCCTTACTGTTGTGGCGGGGTCGGTAACTGATATTGCACTTTTTTCAAAAGTGCTTGACGAGCAGGGGATTGGTAATAAATTATTACATACGAGCCACGCTTTTCATTCATCAATGATGGACAGCATTGTGAGTCCGTTTGAACGAATTGTAAAATCGGTTTCCCTAAATAGCCCCGATATTCCAATCCTATCATCCGTTACCGGGCAGTGGATGAATGACGAAGACGCCAAAAGCCCAGCCTACTGGGCCAACCATCTGCGGGCCACAGTACGTTTTAGCGACGCGGTAAATACGTTGCTTGCAGATGATGGATATGTACTGCTGGAGATTGGGCCAGGGAACGTGACCACAACGCTCGCTACTCAAAATAGTGCACAAAAGCAGGTTGTAGCTATTTCGTCGCTGGAACTGGCGGAAGATAAAACAGCGCACCACACCGCACTTAAAGCTTTGGGGCAGTTGTGGCTCAACGGTGTGCAGCCAGACTGGAAAGCATTTTATGCAGGCCAAACCAGGCAAAGGTTGAATTTGCCGGCTTATAGTTTTAACCGCAAAAGATATTGGGTAGATCCTGCAACCCACTCCGGTGCGTACATGGACACATCTGCGATTGATGCGCCATATTTTGAAGCGAAGGGGATTGAAGAAAGTCAAGATATAGTTGAAGGATTTTCAGAGAGTGAAGCTGTGCTGCAAGTGTTGCGTAAAGTGCTGCATGATGCATCAGGCATTGACATATCTGCTATTGATCAGCAGGCTGGCTTCCTTGAAATGGGGCTTGATTCGTTGTTACTGACTCAGATAGCTATTAATGTAAAGAAAGAATTTAATGTCCCGGTAACTTTCCGGCAAATCAATGAAGCGTATAACAGTGTAGAGGCATTACACAAACATTTACTAAATAATATTCCCGCAGACAAGATGCACCAGATTGTAAACAGCAACCGTCCAGCCCCGCGTATAACGCCGGGCAATGATGCGCTTGGGTCCATTGCCCGGCAGATACAGTTATTGGCGCAGCAAGTAGCTTCTTTGCAGGGCACCGGCGTGGCTCCTTCGTCCCTTGGGTATGCGGCGGCGCCGGTAAATAGCGCTGTAAATATTGAGCACAATCTTACAGATGAGGAAGTTAAAGAGCTTAAAAAACCTTTCGGGGCGCTTGCGCGTATCGAAAAGCAGTCAATGGAATTGACCTCCCGCCAACAAGAATTCATTACCGAATTTACAAAACGATATAACGAAAAGACCCCAAAAAGTAAGGCGTACACAGGTGAGCATCGGGCATTTATGGCTGACCCTAGGGTAGTATCAGGCTTCCGCCCTCAGACAAAAGAAATTGTCTATCCTATTATTGTTAACAAATCAAAAGGCAGCCGGCTTTGGGATATAGATGGCAATGAATATATTGACGCTTTAAATGGTTTCGGGTCTAATATGTTTGGCAATCAGCCCGATTTTATTACCGATGCGTTGAAAAGCCAAATAGAAGAAGGTTACGAAGTTGGTTCGCAGCACCCACTCGCAGGGGCAGTGAGCAAATTAATATGTGAATTTACTAATTTTGATCGTGCAGCTTTGTGCAACACCGGCTCCGAGGCCGTATTGGGCGCCATGCGGATAGCGCGCACCGTTACCGGGCGCTCATTGATTGTAGCTTTTTCAGGATCTTACCATGGCATAAATGACGAGGTGATTGTCCGGGGAACCGGCCAGTTGAAGTCATTCCCCGCCGCACCTGGCATAATGCCGGAAGCAGTACAGAATATGCTTATCTTGGAGTATGGCACTGATGAAACTTTAAACATAATAACACAAAGGGCGCACGAGCTGGCTGCAGTACTGGTTGAGCCGGTTCAGAGCCGCAGACCTGAATACCAGCCAGTTGAGTTTTTGAAAAAATTGAGAACGCTAACTGCTGACAAAGGTATTGCGCTTATTTTTGACGAAGTTATTACAGGGTTCAGGATGCATTCCGGAGGTGCGCAGGCTATCTTTGGCATCAAAGCTGACCTTGGCACATATGGCAAGGTGATTGGCGGGGGAATGCCAATAGGAGCCATAGCAGGTATAAGTAAATATATGGATTCGCTTGATGGAGGTAACTGGCATTTTGGTGACGCTTCTGTTCCTGAGGCGGGAGTCACCTACTTTGCCGGAACGTTTGTGCGGCATCCATTAGCATTGGCGGCAGCTAATGCGTCTCTGCTGCACATGAAAGAAAAAGGGGAGAAACTACAGATTTCGTTAACTGAGAAAACTACATACCTGGCTGATGCAATGAATAAAATATGCACAAACAAAAACATGCCGTTTTTCGTGCCCCATTTTGGGTCTTTATGGAAAATAAAATTTCATGACAATAATACGCCTTATGGCGAATTGCTGTTTTCATTGATGAGGGAGAAGGGTATTCATATTTGGGACGGCTTCCCTTGTTTTATTACCGAGGCGCATACTTATGATGAATTGAATACTATAATAAGGCATTTTGAAGCAAGTATTACAGAACTGAAAGCCGGCGGATTTTATGCTGACAGCGGTGCCGCGCCCCTGCAGAAAGAAACAGCTAACGGCAGCAGCGCTGAAAGTACACCCCCGGTAAAAGGAGCAAGATTAGGAAGAGATAAAGACGGAAACCCTGCATGGTTTATCAGCGACCCTGCAAGACCCGGAAAATACATGCAGGTAGTGAAAAATAAGAACTGATTTTGAATAACGAAGAAATGAATATTGACCTGCAACCTGTAGAGTACGACCCGTTTGGCGGGCCGGAGATTACAAAGGTGATACCGGCTATCGAGCCGCAGCTGGAGATATGGACGGCTTGCCATATAGGTGGAGCCGATGCCAGCAGAGCATATATAGAGTCAGTATCTATGCGTATGACTGGCGCATTTAACCGGCAGGCAATAGAGCGGGCATTAAAAGCTGTTGTCAACAGGCACGAATCATTGCGTTCAGTATTTAGTACCGATGGTACTGACATGCTGGTTTATGCTGAAATAGATGCCAATATACAATATGGTGATCTTTCTGCCTTAGTTCCACAAGAACAGAATGAATATATAGATAATTTTATTAAAGAAAACGGGCTCTTGCCTTTTGACCTTGTAGCAGGCCCATTGTTCAGGTGTTCGTTATTTGAACTATCCCACAGTGAATGCTACCTCACTTTTTCAGCCCACCATATTATTTGCGATGGTTGGTCGCTCGGTATAATTTTGCAGGACTTAAGCAGGTATTACAATGCCTTCATATCAGGAGGTATCCCTGAAATACCGGCTGCTCCATCATTCAGCAGTTACGCTGATGCACAGAGGGAGTTTATCGGAAGCATAGAATACGCCCATACCGAAAAATACTGGCTTTCGCAGTATGAGGACAGCGTGCCGGCTGTTGAAATGCCTTTAGATTTTCCGAGGCCGGTTATCAGAACCTATAAAAGCACAAGAGTAGACTATGCTCTTGATGTGCCAACGGTTTTGGCGTTAAAAGCTATTGGTATAAAAGCTGGTTGTAGTTTTGCAACTACACTTATCTCCGCTTTTGAGATATTTATTCAAAAACTAACTAAGCAGCATGATATTGTGTTGGCCATACCCGCAGCCGGGCAATCGGCCACAGGTAACACTGGTTTGGTAGGGCATTGTGTGAATTTATTGCCCTTCAGAAGTAGTTATAATGGTACAACGACATTTACAGGGTACCTTAAAGACCGAAAAAGTAGAATATTAGACAGCTATGAATACCAGCAACTCACTTTCGGCACCTTACTGAAAAAGTTAAACATACCGCGTGATCCTTCGCGCGTACCAATGGTGCCTGTGGTATTCAATATTGATATGGGTCTTGATAACGGTGTAGCGTTCAGCGGGCTGGAGTATAAACTTAACTATAACCCGAGGCAATACGAAACTTTCGAGTTATTCCTCAACGTAAGTGGTTCTGAAAAAGAGCTTGTTTTTGAGTGGTCCTACAATTGCCGGCTTTTCACTGAGCTCTCAATTGAGGCAATGATGAGCGATTTCAAGGCATTGCTATCTTTTTTTATACAACAGCCAGACCTTAAAATTGCTGATATTCCTGTTTTTAGGCAAGACGAGATTAAGGTAAATCCAACCGAAAATAACACGGTTGAATATCCTAAAGAAAAAACGATACATGAGCTGATTCAGGATTCAGCTGAATTATACCCTGACAATACAGCGGTTTTTTTTAATGGGCAATCCTTTAGCTATAAAAATATCAACCAAACCGCCAACCAGCTTGCTGTCTTATTGCAGATCAACGGTGTGAAGCCCGGAGAGGTTGTCGCCATTGCGCTTGAAAGATCGCCGGAAATGGTGATGGCACTGCTTGCGGTTTTAAAGGCTGGTGCGGTTTACCTGCCGCTTGACCCTGCCTACCCTAAAGAGCGGGTCGAATACATGCTGGAGGATGCAAAAGCGAAGGTATTGCTGACTTCAAAAAAATTTGAAGGAAGCTTTACGACTTCTGCCACTTCCTTGTATATGGAAGATGCGCGGATAAGGCTGCCAAGATATTCTTTTGAGAATGCGGTGTCACCTGTAAAGGGTAATGCATTGGCTTATATTATATATACTTCGGGCTCTACAGGTAAACCAAAAGGAGTGCAGATTGAACATAGCAGCGTGGTGAACCTTCTGCTGAGTATGCAAAATAAACCAGGCATTACCGCAGCCGACAGGCTGCTTGCCATAACGACAATCGCATTTGACATTGCCGGTCTTGAGTTGTATCTCCCGTTAATAACCGGGGCTTGCGTGGTACTAGCCGATACAGATGCTGCCAAAGATGGCCGGCTTTTAGCTGCTTTAGTTAAATCTGAAGGGGTAACTATTATGCAGGCCACTCCTTCCATGTGGCGCATTATGCTGGAAAGCGGCGATTACAACGCATTGCCTGCGAAAATACTATGTGGAGGGGAACCAATGGGAGTTGATCTTGCAGCCAGATTACTTCCTCGCTGCCAGTCTTTGTGGAACTTATATGGCCCAACTGAGACAACCATATGGTCAACCGTTAAGCAAGTAGTAATGGACAATGACGCATTACTGATTGGTAAACCTATAAACAATACGCGGATATATATATATGATGAATTGTTGCAGGCACTTCCTGCGGGCGAAACGGGTGATATATTTATCGGTGGTGATGGGTTAAGTCGTGGATATGTGGGCAAACCTGATATTACAGCATTGGTTTTTACTGAACACACATTGCCTGACGGAACAAAAGAGAAGATTTATAGAACAGGGGACACAGGTAAGTGGACACCGGACGGAGACATTCAGTATATTGGTAGAAGCGATAACCAGTTGAAAATAAGAGGATTTAGGATTGAGCCTGGCGAAATTGAAAACTTGCTTTTAAGTCAGGAAGACATAAGCGAGGCCGCAGTGGTGGCGAAAGACAACCGGCTTTTAGCCTTTAT
>JACMPD010000105.1 GCA_014377675.1 Taibaiella sp. | reverse complement strand
GTAGAGTTCATTTGTGAGGTTTTTGACAAAGTTGGGGTGAGACGTTTCGCGAGCAGGTCCGACTTCGGGATCATCGAAATAAAATTTCATTGTAAATATTTTAAATAAATGTAAATAATACCCTTAGTTGTCGTCTTCCAAAACTAATAAAATTCGGTAATTCGAATATGCGTCCTTCTACGTATTGAAGTCAGCCTATCACGCCTATTTTGCGAAATGAGTTTTCAGAAAGAAGAAAAACAATGGCAGAGATCGGAATCAAAAAAGCGAAGAAACCGCTCTTCGCTATGTTTCTCCGCTCTCATTTTTGTGCCCGGGACTGGATTCGAACCAGCACATGGTTACCCACGCTGCGACCTGAACACAGTGCGTCTACCAATTTCGCCACCCGGGCAATTATGATATTGTATTCAGGGAGTGTAAAGGTAAGCGGTTTTGTAAAAATACCAAGAGTTGATTTAGATAAAAAAAATCTTAAAGTATAGATTGCCGAAACATAAGTAAAAGGGGGAAAGCTTTGGCTTCCCCCCTCACAGGCAGTATTGATTTTTGTTGGTTAGCCTAAGTACACTTTCAGTGCATTGCTGTAGCGTGCTTTTTGCAGGCGTTTTATTGCTCTTTCTTTTATCTGGCGGATGCGTTCTTTCGTAAGGTCATACTTATCGCCTATTTCCTCTATGCTTGGCCCGGCGTCGCCTTCAAGGCCAAAGTAAGCCGATAAAATCTCTGCTTCTCTTACGCTTAATGACTTGAGTATGCGGCGTATCTCGTTGCGCAATGAATCTTTCATAACGTCATCGTCAGTATCGCTGCTGCCCTCAAGCAGGTCGCCCATGGCCACATCTTCAGCTTCGTGCACGGGCGCGTCAAGTGAAGTATGGCGGGTATTGCTGGTGAATATATTGGTCACCTCGGTTTCGCTCATGTCCAGTATGCCCGCAAGCTCCTCGGTAGAGGGTTCACGCTCGTTTTCCTGCTCAAACGCTATAAAGGCTTTGTTAGCCTTGTTATAAGTGCCAATTTTATTTTGCGGCAGGCGCACCAGGCGACCCTGCTCAGCAAGAGCCTGCAGTATGCTCTGGCGGATCCACCATACAGCATAAGATATAAATTTGAAACCTTTGGTTTCATCAAAACGCTGTGCGGCTTTGATAAGGCCAAGGTTGCCCTCATTGATCAAATCGCTTAAAGACAAGCCCTGGTGCTGGTACTGTTTGGCAACAGACACTACAAAACGAAGGTTTGACTTTACTAATTTTTCCAATGCTCGTTGGTCACCCATGTGGATCTTCTGGGCCAGTGTAGTTTCCTCCTCCGGTGTTATCATGGAAATCTTACTTATTTCCTGGAGGTATTTTTCTACTGCCTGTGAATCGCGGTTAGTAATCTGGGTGGCAATTTTTAGCTGCCTCATATATATTGTTTAGTTTTTAGCTTTATAATACGGTAAAATGAAACAAAAAGTTTTAAAATCCCGGTAATTCTGTACTCACTTACATAGCACAAAATACGTTCCAAGATTGTCATATTTTTACCTGTTCCAAGCCTTTAGTGTTACTTCGCCGTTAAAAGACACTACAGCAGCGGTTTTAAGCTGGTTATTAATGTTTTTTATAACCGTATAGCTGAAATACTCCACTTATTACTCCGCCACAAAATTAAACCAATATGCCAAAAATGCTACCTTTGCATCTCAATTAGAAATTAACTTTAACAAAACATGGAAAAGGATAATTACCAGCACCCCGACTACTACCTGGTTGATGAGTTGCTAACTGAGGAGCACAAGCTGATACGCGATACTGTAAGGGCTTTTGTAAAGAAAGAAATTTCGCCGATTATTGAAGATTATGCGCAACGCGCAGAGTTTCCGAAGCATTTGATAAAGGGTATGGGGGAGCTCGGCTGTTTTGGTCCCTTCGTACCTCAGGAATATGGTGGCTCTGGTCTCGACTACATAACTTATGGCATCATGATGCAGGAACTTGAAAGGTGTGACTCCGGGATCCGTTCCACGGCATCGGTTCAGGGCTCACTCGTCATGTTTCCTATCTATAAGTATGCTACAGAGGAGATTAAGCATAAATTTTTGCCTAAACTGGCCACCGGCGAACTGATGGGTTGTTTCGGCCTTACCGAGCCCGACCATGGTTCTAACCCAGCTGGCATGACCACCCATTTTACAGATGCCGGAGACCATGTTATATTGAACGGTGCAAAAATGTGGATCTCTAACGCGCCATTCGCTGATATAGCAGTAGTTTGGGCCAAGGATGAGCAGGGTGAAATTCGCGGCATGGTGGTAGAGCGGGGTATGGAAGGCTTTACAACACCTGAAACCCACGGTAAGTGGTCTTTACGGGCTTCTGCTACCGGTGAACTGGTTTTTGATAATGTGAAAGTGCCTAAGGGCAATATTTTCCCCAATATAAAGGGACTTAAAGGGCCGCTGTCGTGCCTTTCCAGCGCACGCTACGGCATAGCATGGGGCGCACTTGGCTGTGCAATGGATTGTTATGACACTGCGCTGAGATACTCGAAAGAGCGCATACAGTTTGGTCGTCCTATAGCTGGTTTTCAGTTGACACAAAAGAAGCTTGCTGAAATGATAACTGAAATAACGAAAAGTCAGTTGCTGAACTGGCGCCTTGGTGTGCTGCGCAATGAAGACAGGGCAACTCCTGCGCAAATATCAATGGGCAAGCGCAACAGCTGCGATATTGCACTCAAAGTATCTCGTGAAGCCCGGCAGATATTAGGCGGCATGGGTATTACGGGCGAGTTCAGCATTATGCGCCATATGATGAACCTTGAATCTGTTGTTACCTATGAGGGGACACATGATATTCACCTGCTGATAACGGGCATGGATGTAACTGGTATCAATGCCTTTAGTTAATGAATTTTTTTTTAGTATATTACTGCAAGAGCCGCGCTGAAGCACGGCTCTTGTATTTTGTTCCTATAGTACCTGTAGAAATATAATAGATTGATAGTTATAGTTTTAAGGCGCACTGCTGAAGTAAAAGTATGATTTGGTGCATTCATGAAGCTGACAAAATAATAATAAAGGCTCCGATCGGAGCCTTTATTATAAATATTATTACAAGATAACTATATAATCAGCATAGCATCACCGTAGCTAAAGAAGCGATATTTTTCTTTTATTGCTGTTTCATAGGTATGCATCATCAGGTCGAAGCCGGCGAAAGCGCAGGCCATAATCATCAGGCTGGTTTTCGGCAGGTGAAAATTGGTGATCAAGGAGTCCGCTATTGAAAACTGATATGGTGGGTGGATGAATAAATTTGTCCAGCCTTCCTGCGGTTTCAGCAACCCCTGTGCTGTCACCGAACTTTCTAAAGCACGCATAGTAGTTGTGCCTATGGAACACACATGACGCTTTTCAGCCTTCGCGCGGTTTACAATATTAGCGGCGTAATCATCTACCTTAAAATATTCCGCATCCATTTTATGTTTGGAAAGGTCTTCTACCTCTATAGGGCGGAAAGTGCCCAAGCCGGTGTGCAATGTGGCTTCAGCAAAGCGTACACCTACAATCTCCAGCCTTTTTATCAGTTCACGACTAAAGTGCATACCCGCTGTTGGCGCGGCAACAGCACCTTCATATTTGGCGTAAACGGTCTGATAACGTTCTTTATCTTCTTCTTCAGGTTTGCGTTTTATATATTTGGGAAGTGGCGTTTCCCCCAGAATATCCAGTTTTTCCCTGAATTCCTGCTCGTTACCGTCAAATAAGAAACGGATCGTCCTTCCGCGAGAAGTGGTATTGTCTATTACTTCAGCCACCAGCTCATCATTATCTCCAAAATACAGTTTATTGCCTACGCGTATTTTACGCGCCGGGTCAACTATTACATCCCACAGATGATTAGGTTTGTTCAATTCGCGGAGCAGAAAAACCTCAATTTTAGCTCCGGTTTTTTCTTTGCGGCCATATAGCCGTGCAGGAAAAACCTTAGTATTATTAACCACCATTACATCTTTATCGTGGAAAAAGCCCAGCACGTCTTTAAAAACCTTGTGTTCTATTTTGCCGGTATCGCGGTAAACGACCATGAGGCGGCTTTCTTCACGTTTTTTGGCGGGGTGTTGGGCTATAAGATTTAATGGTAAGTCAAACTTGAATTGAGACAACTTCATATTTAGGAAAGATGTTTTAAAAGTGTGCGAAGTTACGCAATATTTAACTAATAATGTCATATTTCCAAATTCTGAGCATTATTTAACACATTTATCTTGTATTTTTTTGGGTAGTATTCATTTAAAGTGTATAGAGCCGGTTCTTATGGTGCAGCTTCATTATAATTTTGCATTTCATTGTCATTAAATAGCGGTTATATTATTTTACCTTTGCTACATGCAGACTCCGCAATTACAGGAATTAATAACTATGCTGCCTGAGGATTTTTCTGACCAGTCCCGCGTATGGGTTTATCAATGCAGCAGGGCATTTATAGAAAAGGAAGAAAATGAAGTGAATGAGCAGCTTTACCAGTTTTATACGCAATGGCAGGCACATGGCGCACCTGTAAAAGGCTGGGCGCGGTTACTATTCAGGCAGTTTATTGTAGTAATGGCTGATGAAACCATGGTGCAGGTAAGCGGGTGCAGTACTGATAGTTCGGTAAGGGTAATTAAAAGCCTGGAGCGGCAGTATGATGTTAACTTTTTCGACCGTATGATGCTTACGTTTTTGCGCAAGGGCAAGGCCGAAATGCTCCCGTTTAACCAGGTGCAGTATGCATTGGATAAGGGATTTATAGATAGAGATACCTTGCTTTTTAATAATGTAGTCACCTCTAAGGCTGAGTTGCTAACACAGTGGTTAGTGCCGGTTAATGACAGCTGGCTTGCAGGTAGGGTGGAGTTTCCGCAGGCAGGTTCTCATAATTAAATACGAACTTATTGGCCGCTGCAATGCACTTATAGTATCAACCTTTTAATAATACCCGTATAGAATGAAGTTTTCCGTAGGTGATAAAATATTGCTGAAACGCAGTGGTGAAGAGGGGCATGTGATTGCCCTTATTGACAAAGTAATGATTGAAGTTGAGGTTAATGGTACCATTTTCCCGGTATATGTTGATGATATTGATCATCCTTACCTCAAATGGTTTACTGAAAAAAAGCCCGCTAAAAAACAGTCCGTTGCAGAGCAACTGCCGGTGGAACGTATTACAGAGCGGAAGCAACGCCTGGCGAGAGGTATTTATTTTTCGTTTATGCCGGTTTTTAAAAAGGATGATTTTGACGAGGTAGTGGATTTTGTTAAGGTTTACCTGCTCAATGAGCTGCCTGTAGATATAAAGTTTGTATATGATATAAAACTCTCCCAACAAAGTGAGTTTAAGCATGAAGGCTTACTGCATTCGTTTGGTAATGTTTACCTGCATAATGTACCATATGATCTTATGAACAATCAGCCAAGATTTCATTGGCAGTTCACTGACATAAATAATAAGAAAATGGCTGTGGCCGAAGGTGTGCTCCGCATAAAACCAGCCAAACTTTTCGAACATGTTAACGGTGCAATGTTTGATAATGTGCCGTCATTCAGCTACTTGTTGCTTGAAGATTTTTTGCCGGTGAAAGAACGTCCGAATATTGTAGTCCCTGAAAACATGGTTATTGGGGGCGTAAAACAGCCAGCGGGAAAGCAGATATCTGAGGTGCCAAAACATGAAATTGATCTTCATATTGAGCAGTTGATCAGCAACCATAGTAAGCTGAGCACTGATGAGATAATGAAAAAGCAGTTAGATACCCTTGAGCACTACCTTCAGCTTGCTATAATGCACCGGCAGGACAGGCTGATTGTCATACATGGCCTTGGCAAAGGAAAACTTAGAGATGAAGTACACAATGTGTTGAAGAAAACCACAAACGTTGGCCGTTTTAAGAATGAATGGAGCGGTAGGTACGGTTTTGGGGCAACAGAAGTTTACTTTAAGTATTAAACAGTTGAGTTTTAACAATATGCTTACTAATAATACTTAGGTATTATTTGTTTTCATGAGGAAAGTACTTTAAATTGCCAATTTGTAATTTTGTGTTAGGTGTTATTCATTAAAGAATATGTGGAGATGCTCAGGAATAGAAGTTAAAATTACCAGGTTGTGCAGTTGCTTAGTCTTACTGCTCTGCCTCACTTTGCCT
>JACMPD010000104.1 GCA_014377675.1 Taibaiella sp. | reverse complement strand
ATTTTATATATTAACCCGTTGCAGACCTTAATGAAACATATATTGTCCTTGGTGTATTTTATGTGATTTATGTGATCAGAATTATCTACATAAACTTTGCCATTACCAACATTTAGAATAGCGCGTTTCTGCGCATTTTTTTTTCCTAAAATTACAACGCAATTTTTACCTTCAAATATATCGCCAATAGCATGGAAGCAAGAAATACAACAATTATCTGACACCAATACATAGGTCATACTATCATTTGGAATGGAAGTAGAAAAAGTACTTTCCAAATAGCCATTAAATAACGAAGTATCATTGTCGTAATTTTTGTTTTGATTGCAGCCAAAACAAAACAAAAAAACAATACTACATACTATATACATATATTTTTGCCCGATCCGCGCTTGATATATATAATTTCCCCTTGAAAAAATATGAGTTAATTGTTGAAACAGAGTTTCCATTTTCAATATTAAGTATTTTTGAGACCTTAAAATTACGTACTAAATAAACAGCGACGGGTTTATCTTGGAAATTATTTTCATAAAGAGAGTTTTTGGTTTCTTGCTCAATTCCCAATAGTTTGATAAGGATGAAATCGGATGAGGATTTATCAAACAAAATCTTTGCAAAAATCTCATTCTTCAGCATTTGCCGCTTTGAATAAGAAAGAATGCTCATGCTGTCTCTATGATAAGGCGATAGTTTACACTTTGGAAATCCTTCAATGTGATAATTAACTAACTTATTAGTGCTTATATCTATAAAAGAAAGGCTGTCTGAAAAATTGAACAGGTAATACAATTCATTTTCATTTTTTCTATTACACACCGGTGGCATTTCAGGGTACTTTAGTTTCTGAAATACCCTTGGATAGGTAACAAAAGACTTTATCTGAACAAATGTATCATTAGAAATTCCGTATATGCCCAATATTTTTATGTCAAAAAACCCCTCACTATCGCGTGCAGCGGTTAGACTATTGAGCGGAAGCTGGTAAAAAAGTGCAGTATTGTTAATTACCTCAAAATTTGCAAACGCCGGATTTAGAAATAAGGTTCTGTTAGCGACGGGATAAACAATAGTCTCTTTTTTATTTAGCTTTAATAAAATATTATCAGATAGTGAAAATATAGTTACCTCCTTATTGTTATATTCTAAGGAAGCCCTGCTGTCCGTTATTTGTTTTGGAAAAGGGAATGAATCAATAACATTGCCAAGGTTATTCACTACAAAAATATTTCGCCTTTCACTATCTACATATACGATAGTTACGTCTGAATTGCTATTTAAACCGAAATTTATACTTTCTGTACTCACATATGCAGGCGACCTAAACTCAATACTATCTACAGGATAAATTTTTACCACTGTTGTATCCTTAACACCGCATGAAGACAAAACCAGTACAAATAATATTAAACAATAAAATTTCATCTTTGAATGTTTAGAACTGATAACATGTTACATTTAGTAAAAGTAAAAAATCGCTCTTAAAAACCAGCAAGCATCATGAACGTACTATAATAAATAAATTATGGATTACAATCCCATCTAATTTCTTTATTGTAGACTATTTAATATGTAGCCGCTCAGCCAATAGGGTACACAAATTTGTCCGTGCAAATATTGTGAATTTGCAACTAAATATGACAGCAGTAAGATGAATAAATTTTTCATTTGATTGCAAGATACAAAAAAAGTTCATCTTGTAAAACGGAATTAAATAAAGTTGCCAAAAGACGTAATAATATACTTGATATTGGTCCTGTGCCTGATGGTATTCAGATATGTATCTGCAACAAGCAGGAGCCAACAAAAAAATGCCCCCGCGAAACACGGAGGCACTAGCTTTTTATATTTTTTTCGTTTATTTAAGTGTAAGGTGTGAGCCAACCTGCGACGTCCCATTGCTGATGGAGTTATAGGTTGGGATAATGAAACGCGCACTGTAATCATTGTCAGAGATAAACTTCAACACGTAATCAACAGCAAAAGCGGGATCGTTCTTCTTGCCAACCAGCAAATATTCCAGGTAAAACAGACAGATACCTGAATCAAATGAGCCCCCGTTATCAGCACCTATCCACTTTTCAGCGAAAGCCACTATGTCATCTTTATTATCAGTAACTTTATCATGCAGTTGTTTTAATGACAAAACTTTAAGATATTTCAGTCTTTCCACATCTCCATCCACATCCACTTCGCTGTTTAATGTAGCACCTGACCTGCGCGCTATCTCTCCGTCCACCTCCTTTATCAGCTTGCTGTTCATTACATAGTCGCGTAGTGTGGCGTCAACCATCTGGCTGTGTTCATCAGCTACGGGCTCTTTTGCCGGCTTATCTTCCCGCTCATAGAAAGGTACATGGCTGTCGTCGGTGCTTTTATCTACAACCACTTCTGTTCTGCGCTCTATCATACCGTTTACGTTCATATTGAAGGTCTCTACCTTATCAATATTCAGCGCTACCGAGTCTGTTGATGGCTCACTCACCGGTAAGGGGGCAGGTGTGGGTACATCTATTTTCAGCTCAGGTGCTACCGCTTCCTTTACCTGTTCTATTACCTCAGGTATTTTCCGCTCAGCTATCCCTATTGAATCTGTAACTTTATTTATGTTAAAGGCCAGGTTATTTGGCTTATTTACATTCATATCTATCACATCCATCTCCACGCCTTTCTTTACCGGTGTGTCACTGGTTGTTAATGGTAATGCCGTAAATTGCGGCAATGGTTGTTGCGGTATGTAATGCTCCTCAGGCTCAACGTTCTGCGGCTGCTCCTGCCGGGCGGTAAAGTTAGTCAGTGGCACAGGGGGAGTAACTACGACTGGCTCTTGGGGCATAAAGTGTTGCGCCAGTTGCGTCAACCCCAGTGGTACTCTGGCTGCCGGTGCAGTATTTACCGCCTCATAATTATTGTTGTCGGGGCTGTTTTGTAGCGGTACAGTATATTGCTGGTTTTGCGGTCTTGCCTGCGTATGCTGTGCCGGCGGCGCACTTTGCGAGTAGTGTTGCTGAGGTGCTGCCTGTTGCGTATAGTACTGCTCGGCTTCAGCCGCAGGTGATGGCAGCGGTGCGGGGGCGGGCTGCATTGCCGGTTTCACCGGTTCTGCTATTTGTTTTTCATGGTGGCCGTGGTCACCTTCACCAAGCGAGCGTTGCCGGCCGTCAAGCATACTCTTTATCTTCAGAAACTCAAGATCTGCCATTTCAAGCAGTGCGCCAACCCTGTAAAAGTCCCGCTTCATCTCCTCCGGAAAAGCTGAAGAATCATAACCCAGTTCTTTTTCTATACCAGCCCAGGCATCCTGTAGCATTGATGATATCTGTACCTCAAATGGCATTGTTCCGCTGCGCTTGTATTCTATCAGGTCTTTGCGGCCAGCCTTAAGCGTAACCATATGGTGCACATGCTTGTACGGGAAGCCATCGCCCTTCGGCTTTTTCTTATCTATTGTACGCTCATTCACAAAATCAAATTCTGAACCGATAATTTCTGATATTTTGGTTACAGAATCTTCAAAATAGGTAACCACTCTGATTAGCGGGAAATAGGTATAATCTCCACCCGATGAAGGTTGAGAAACTATTTTTGATTCAATACGGTAGTAAGGAACATTATTTTGTATGATGATCTCAGTGATCAGGTCTTCCATTTTTATCATGAAAGCATTGTTGCTCTCAATATCAGACTGGTGTCTATTTGACGGCATAGGTGGTCAATTTAAAGTACAATAATACAGAAAACTTTGTTTATCTACCTGTTATCTTAAACCGATTAACAAGCAGTTAAGGTTTGCGACAATAATTTCACCACCAAAGCTTATTATTTAGTTTCGGCAACAGACCGCCATATCCTTTTGCTTCCCAAAATTGCCCTGCGTGGGCAGCGCATTGCCCGGCTGCTATTTAAAAACAGAATTGACTATCTTTTCTCAATTGTTTGGCGTTATTTTTGTACTTATTTATTATAATGCGAAACATAATTATTTTGTTGCTTTGTATTCTTGCCGCTGGCCCGGCTCATGCGCAGGCGCCTCCAAAACGGGAATTCAGGGCCGCGTGGATAGCCACTGTAGCTAATATTGACTGGCCTATAGCACCCGGCCTCCCTTCTGATGTGCAGAAGCAGCAGTTCATTAAGCGGATTGAGGACATGAAAGCACTGGGGTGCAATGTAGTAATACTACAGGTGAGACCCGCCTGCGATGCCTTTTATGACTCTAAAATAGAACCCTGGAGCAAGTACCTTACCGGTAAGCAAGGCGAGCCACCCGTGCCATATTACGACCCGCTCATCTTTATGATTGAGGAAACACACAAAAGAAACATGGAGTTTCACGCTTGGTTTAACCCCTTCAGAGCGCTGATGAACAGCAAAATAAACCCAAACCCCCCAACACATGTTACCCGAACTCACAAAGACTGGATTATTAGTTACGGTGGCAAATCTTACCTTGACCCCGGTAACTGGCACGCAAGGGAATATGTGGTCAACGTAATAACCGACGTGGTGAAAAGATATGACATTGACGCCGTGCATTTAGATGACTATTTCTACCCCTATAAAGTAGCAGGCGAGCAGTTTGGCGATGCCGGAAGTTACAAGTTATACGGGCAGGGTATGGATAAAGACAACTGGCGAAGGGAGAACGTAAACCAGTTTGTATCTTTACTCAGCACTACTATTAAGAAAACAAAACCATACGTAAAATTCGGCATCAGCCCCTTTGGCATTTGGCGAAACAGCACCCGCGATCCGCAGGGTTCCCCTACCACCGCCGGCACAAGCGCTTACGATGATCTGTATTCTGATGTACTGCTGTGGATGCAAAAGGGCTGGATCGACTACCTGTTGCCCCAGCTATACTGGGAGCATAACCACAAGGTTGCCGCGTTTAACGCGCTTATGCCCTGGTGGTACGGCCATTGCTACAAACGCCACGTGTATTATGGCCTCGGTGTGTACCGGATGACAGACGCCAAAAGCGGCCCTTGGGCCAGCGTAAAAGAACTAATGTCCCAGTTGCGAGACATAAGGAAGGGCTGCCCTGAAAACTCAGGGTATGCTTTCTACAGTGCATCCTGCTTTGACAAAATACGCTTCCCTATCAAAGACAGTATCATTAATAATATAGTTAAATTCCCGGCAATGCCGCCGCCCATGCCGTGGATAGACAGTGTAGCGCCGCAGGCGCCTGCACTCACTGCAAAGGCAGATAAGGGGATACTACTCACATGGCAGCAGCCAACTGCCACTAAAGAAAAACTTCGTTATGTGGTGTACCGCTTTCCCGCCGGTGAAGCAGTAAACCTGGAGCGGCCCGATAGAATAATGGCGATACAGCAGGAAGCCACATTTACTGACGCAGGCGCCCGACCATTGCAATATACCTACGTGGTAACCGCCCTGGACCGCCTGTGGAACGAAAGCAGGCCCAGCAATGCGGTGATGCCGGGTAAGTAATTTGAGTTTTAACTTTATAATTGAAAAAACTGGTGACATGGGCAAATTCAGCACCGAAATGGCGGACCATCATATTGCGTTTGCCGAAAAACAAAAAATGTTTTGCGTGAGTACAGCGCCACTCAGCGCGGACGGCCACATCAACCTTTCCCCAAAGGGCCTCGATTGCTTTAGAGTGCTGTCTCCCAATAAAGTAGCCTACATCGATATTATTGGCAGCGGCAACGAAACCTCGGCGCATATATTAGAAAACAAGCGCATCACATTTATGTTTTGCGCCTTTGATGGCCCGCCCAATATACTCCGACTATATGGGCACGGCTATACGGTACTGCCCGGCAGTGCGGAATGGGAACTGTTAGCGCCCTTATTTACGCTGCCGCTCGCCGCAAGGCAGATTATTGTAGCCGATATACACAAGGTGCAAACATCATGTGGCTACACAGTACCCCTGTATGACTACACCGGCGAGCGCGACCATGCCCAAAAATGGGCTACCAAAAAAGGCCCTGCAGGCCTGCAACAGTATATTGCCGAGCACAACACAACAAGCATGGACGGTCTTCCCACCGCCTTAGCCGAAGATAGCCACACTATAGTCGAATAAACACCCCAACCAGCCCTGAAGGGGTGCAACACCCCAATACGAACGAGGTACAAAAATCCACTCTCCTAAAAATTGCCACGGGTTTTAACCCGTGGTTCAGCTAACTAACAACATGGCTTTAGCCACAGACTAAAATCTGTGGCTAAAGCCGCTCATCTTTCCCCTTTATCCACGGGTTAAAACCCGTGGCAAGTAACTGGCCCATCTTCAAATAAATCATATTTCAGAAACAGAGCCCGCAAATCCCCCAACCTCCTGAGCGAAAGCGAAGACATCATCCTCCCCCCTCCCCAAGTGGAGAGGGGCCGGGGGTGAGGCCCTCCCCGCGCGAAGAAATACAGTCCGCCCACAAGGGGCAACGCCCCGCAATACGCCAGCGAGGGGCAACGCCCCTCGAACGAAACAAAACACATGAAAGCCCTGAAGGGGCGCAATGCCCCATACGAACGAGTTGCAAAAAAACCATTCTTCTTAAAGTTGCCACGAGTTTTAACCTGTGGCAGCTAACGCCCCCACCCACAAAAAAAACGCCCCGTATTCCGGGGCGTTTTAAAAATATACTAAATCAATTATTTAAGATTCGGGTGTGGTGGAGGCGGAGCTGAAGGACCAGTTTCGTCTTTCTCAGCTGAGCGGAACATAACCATGTTCACGTTATCACCTTTATCATATTGGAAGATAAAACGGTCACGGGAGATGTTTTGTTTTTCAGTCATATACTCTATAACCGCATTCACTCTTTCCCATGCCTGCTGCTCTTGCTTTTTGCCACCGGCACCGCCACCCATCAATACTACTTTACAATCCGGATCCATTTTCATCTGGCCGGCCAAGGTAGACAACTGCTCCTGTAACTTGACAGAGATAGCAGCAGAATTAGCGAAGGTTATATAGCCATCAACAATGTGCGTACAAGCTTTCTTTTTACCGCTTATATCACCACAGCTTTCAGGGCAAGGGCAATGACCAACACCGTCAGCATCAACTGGCTGGCACTCAGTAGGGGTTATCAGCTGCTTGTCTTTATAGTCTGGTACACCATCACCATCGGTATCCATTGGGCACCCGTGGCCATCAACTGCTTTTACATCAGCTGGTGTCTTAGGGCACTTGTCAAACTGGTCAGTTACACCATCGTTATCTTCGTCAGGCAGTACCGGGTTAGGCAGCAGCATGTGGCGCGGATAAGAAAGCTCACTGTAAGCATGGTCAAGTGGATTGATCCAGTACAACGGCTCAACAGATTTTTTACCTGTTTTAATGTTGTAGTTAAGGCCCAGTGAAAAATAGTTGATACCGTCACTGCTCTGGCTTACAGCAACCATGTTGCCTACGTTACCACCAAATTTAGTACCATCAAGATAATCGTCGGCAGGCATAGTGTACCTGTCTTCAATAGATATGTTCCACTGTTTGTTCAGCTTAAATTGAACGCCGGCACCAATGCTCGGTGCGAAATCAAGCGTCTTTTTATCAAGTATAGTACTTGCGTTTGCATTGTCAGCTACACTTTCGTAAGTCTTGTCCATTTTAGTCTGGAGGTCTTTACGGGTAGTGCTGTTGCTTGCTTTAGTTGTGGTAAGGGTATTAAACTTGTATGCTTCGTAGTTGGCATCAAGTGCGTTTACCCTTGTTTTATAAGCCAGACCACCCAAACCTACATAACCGTAAAACGACATGCAATTGCGTGCATTGTGGAAACTGATATTATGTATGTTGAATATGAGGTCTAAATTCAGCTGTGATGATTCCATGCGTGTGGAGCGGTAAACATCAGTAGTTGGTTTAGTTGGCGTAGCGTTATAGCTCGGCACATAACCAAGTGTAGTATAAGGCGCATCAAAAGCCTGTGTAGGTTGTACATCAAGATTTTTAGCTACACCATATATATATTGCAGACGTGTAGAGAATACATAGCCCCACGCTTTGCGCACGTGAACATGAACACCGCCACCACCTTTCTGCCAAAGCATCAGAGTGGGCACATCGCCGGTTACATTATAAAGACCAACACCAACACCCGCTTCCCACTGGTTACGCGGTTTTGGTGGAAATACCGACTGATGATCCATATACTGGCGGAATTGCTTCTGCCTTTTTTTAGGATAGTAAGACGAATCAAGCACGTCATAACCCTTACCCTTGTATGTCATGTCGCGGCTTGACCATTGTGGCGTACCAGGTGCAGCAGGAGGCGCGCCTGCAGGCGAGGGAGTTTCCTGCGCCAAAACCGTTTGGCTCGCAATTACCGAAAGTCCGGCGAAAAATAGTAACTTCTTAATCAGCATAGTATGTGTATTTGTATAGAACAAATTTGTTATTTACAAAATCTGTTTGCAAAGGTATAGTACAATTGATTCAAATCAAACTCAAACCAGTAATTTAACTATCGTTTTGCAGTTTTATTGTTCAATCAAAATTTATGCCACAGATTTCTTTTCGCAAATAAATTTAGATTTTCGATGTTTGCAGCGTAAAGACCGGTTTTGGTAGTAAATTACACTTTTGAACCGTGAAATTATTTTTACTGGTCTCAATGAAACTGTAGTTTACTGGTATATTAATAATTTACCCGTTTATTAACTTTTGGTTCTTAGTGTATATAATGTATTGCCGCCTGATAATAAAGCGTTGTTAATGGAACTAGTAGATAAGGTAATAGGAGATAAGTTAGCACTGTTTGAAAAGAAATTTTCTGAAAGTGTAAAAAGCTCCAATAACATGCTTGACCGCATTATGCGTTTTATTATTAAGCGTAAAGGCAAGCAAATGCGCCCGATGTTTGTATTTCTTGCCGCGGAAATTGCCGGCGGAGTTAACGAAGTCACTTACCGTGCTGCCTCGCTCATAGAATTGCTGCATACGGCCACTCTTGTTCATGATGATGTTGTGGACAACTCCATGATGCGTAGAAATTTTTTCTCAATAAATGCCCTGTGGAAAAACAAAGTTGCTGTACTGGTGGGCGATTACCTCCTTTCCAAGGGGCTGCTACTTTCTATTGACAATGGTGACTTCAATATACTGCAGATCACATCACGCGCCGTAAAGGAAATGAGCGAGGGGGAGCTGCTACAGATGGAGAAGGCACGAAAACTCGATATTGATGAAAGTATCTATTTTGAAATAATCAGAGCTAAAACAGCATCCCTGCTGTCTGCCGCCTGTGCCGCAGGCGCCCTATCTGCAACCGGCAGCCCCGAAGCAGCTGACAAATTCAGGTTGTTCGGCGAAAAAGTGGGCATCGCCTTCCAGATAAAAGATGACCTTTTTGACTATGGACAGGATAACATAGGCAAACCCACGGGCATTGATATTAAAGAAAAGAAAATGACCCTGCCACTTATATATACCCTACAACACACGGATAAGGAAACAAGAAGAAAAATAATATACATAGTAAAGAACAACAGTACTGACAGGGAGAAAGTAAACGAAGTAATAAGGGAAGTGCAGCGGTCAGGCGGGATAGCCTATGCCGCCGAAAAAATGTTGCTATACAAGCAGGAGGCACTCGCTATACTCCGTTCATACCCCGGCACTCCGGCGCGCGATGCCATGGAAGAACTGGTCAATTATGTGATAGACCGCAAATATTAAACCGAAAAATTTAGAGTTAAGAAAGTGCCGGTAAAGCAGTTAACGGCATATTTTTAAATAACAGCAATATTTACTAATTTAAAACATTAATAGCGGGCGTTCACTAAATTTTTTCCATGCAATGCATACTGTAGTTGTATATAGCCCCAACAATAACGCCCGGCTCACTTATGTGCTTGACTGGCTGTTGAAGGAACGCCTGCAACTTCAATACCTCCTCAACCCCGTTGGCCCTAACTCATCTGCAATAGGCTCCATTACCTATGGTGCCAACAGTAACGGGTTTTCAATTCCTGTTTCGGGTTTCCTGGAGCCGGCCAAAGTGCTGCCACTGACACCACAGGCCGGTGAATGGCAAGGTATACCCACTTTATTCGCGGTTGGCGTAAATGACTTTTCGCTGCCTTTTGATCTGTTCGCCGCCATCTTCTACCTGCTGTCCCGCTATGAAGAGTACCTGCCCTACACAGCAGACCGGCACTCCCGCTTCCCCCATACCGAAAGTATTTTACACAAGCAAGGCTGTCTGCACCGGCCCGTTGCTGATGAGTGGGTATGGCAGCTAAGGCTCGCACTTTGTGCGGCATGGGGTGTTATGTTGCCGCCGCTGACTTATCATTTTCAGCCTACTTACGATATTGATATTGCCTTTTCCCATTCCTTTAAAGGAATTACCAGGCTCGCTGGTGCCTACCTTAAGGCGCTGTTAAAAGGCGACATTGCACAACTGAGCGAAAAGACGCAGGTGCTTAAAAAGAAACAAAAAGACCCCTACGATTCATTTGAGTGGCTCAGGCAGTTGCATGAGCGCAACGGCTCAAAAGCGCTTTACTTTATATTATGTGCGTTGAACACCACAGCATTTGACAAAAATATTTCGCCTCGCCACCCTGCTATGACAAGGGTAATCAGGCAATTGGCCAAGGAAGCACAACTTGGCATACACCCTTCTTACTACGCAACACAACTCCCACTGTTAGCAGCCGAAAAAAATACACTTGAAGAGATAGCAGCCACGAAAATACACATATCACGCCAACACTATATAAAACTGAAAATACCCGCTACCTACCGGTTGCTGCTTGCCGGTGGTGTTGACGAAGATTACAGTATGGGTTATGGCGCGCACACAGGGTTCAGGGCAGGCACCGGCAGCTCATTTATGTGGTATGATATTGAAAATGAGCAGGTTGCCCCCCTGCGTATTTACCCCTTTTGTTTTATGGATACCACCGCCCATTATGAAATGGGGCTCAACCCGCAACAGGCATTCACTGAACTCAACCGGCTGGCCACACTGCTTAATGCCAATGGTGGCACCCTCACAACCATATTTCACAACTTCTCCCTCGGCACCGCCACCGAATGGCACTGCTGGCAGGAAAAATACATGCAGTTCCTGGAAGATAACTCAAAATAACAGCCAGTTAAAGGAATCCTTAAAAACAGTATAACGCCTTGAAAATCCGGTTGTTCGAAAGATATAACGCCGGTTTTCCAAACGCCAATGCAGTAACACGAACCCCAATTCCAATTCAGACAACCCCCTAAAAAAACAAGAGTTTAATTAATTACAAAACCAACCACCACTGCCGCCACAACCACCAGTAAATCAACCAGTCAGCAAAAAATAAATATGCGTTAGCTACCACCGGGGCGGCATCATGCCCCATATCTGGGTCAGCATACATCCCCGGCCCTGACGGTAAAAAAAACGCCCCCATCTTTGCCCCATGAAACACTATTTAAACCCAGACCAGGCAGCCAACCTCAGGCAACTGCGCAACCTTAAAGCCCATAAGAAGTTCCTCAGTTCAGATAATAACCCAAAAAAGGCTCCACCGAAGCAGAGCCTTGTATATTAAAATGATGTTTGCCGGTACTATGGCGCTATGGCGTAGCTGGTGTTACACTTATCACCTTCATCAACCCTTATCAGGGTCAGGTGGTTAGCCTCTACCATGGGTACAGTATACTTTGATGTATTACCGGTTTTCCTCTTCTTTAATGTCAATACCACATTACCCACCTCATCGGTAGTTATGGAATATGTACCTGACTCACGCGGATTGTCCCTTACATCCCTGTATGTTTTTTCGTAAGTACCGTAGTTTATGTTATTAGCATTACTCGCGGCCATTTTCAGGGTCGAAAAATAGTGTATGTAGTGGCCGTCATTGTTGGCGTTCACCTTGTCAGGGCATTTCATGGCCACAAAATACCATGTCTTGTCTAACAGTTCAGAGCGGTTAATCGTTTGAGCGAAAACGCCTGCAGGTAAAGCAAACAGGCAAACAAGAAGAATGTTTTTCAACATATTTTTCATCATTAAAAGTAGTTTCTGCGGAGTAAAAGTAATAAATGCTGTTAATTTTTTACTGTATTGGCGGCAAGATACTCAAATATTATTTAATCAGGTATGGAAATCTGCTTTTTTCAACTTTTTTTAAACAGACTTATATGAAACAACATCATCAATACCGGCACCCGCCAGTTATCAGTATCAGTTGGGCATCAAACCAATATCTGCGGTTCATATTTCTATTGCTATGAATTTGTATAGTTCCAAATGCCCGCAAGACTAGAATTCTGGGCGAAGCAATGACATTGCTGGGCAGAACAACGAAATTGGTTTAATAACACTAAAAGAACGAACTTTGGAAAAGCTATGAAATTCAGGATAGAAAGCCCTTATTTACCGGCAGGTGACCAGCCCGAAGCTATTAAGCAACTGGTAGAAGGTGTGAACGCAGGCGATAAATTCCAGACACTGCTCGGGGTTACAGGCTCCGGTAAAACATTCACCGTAGCCAATGTAATACAACAGACTGAAAGACCCACCCTCGTTTTAACGCACAACAAAACCCTCGTAGCGCAGCTTTACGGGGAGTTCAGGCAGTTTTTTCCTGATAATGCCGTTGAGTATTTTGTCTCTTATTACGACTATTATCAGCCTGAAGCGTACATGCCGTCTTCAGGTACCTACATTGAAAAAGACCTTTCTATCAACGAAGAACTGGAGAAGCTGAGGCTGCGGGCCACATCAAGCCTGCTCAGCGGCAGGCGCGATATCATTGTTGTGGCTTCCGTAAGCTGCATTTATGGTATCGGGAATCCTACCGAATATGCCAATAGTATCATCAGGTTGAAGAAGGGCGATAACATAGGGCGTAACCATTTTCTGCACCAGCTGGTCAACTCATTATACAACCGCAGCCAGGGCGAGTTTTCAAGGGGTACTTTCAGAGTAAAGGGAGATACGGTAGATATAAACCTGCCCTATGTTGACTATGGCTACCGCATCACTTTTTTTGGTGATGAGGTGGAAGAGATTGAAAGTTTTGAAACCGATAGCGGCAAGCGCATAGGCATAATGGAAAACGCGGCCATTTTCCCCGCCAACCTTTATATAGCCCCTAAGAGCCAGATGGCGCAGATAGTTTATGAAATACAGGATGAAATGAACGCGCAGGCCGAATATTTCGTTAAAATAGGCAAGCATGTTGAAGCCCAGCGGATAAAAGAACGGGTAAGCTATGACCTTGAAATGATGCAGGAGCTCGGCTACTGCAGCGGTATTGAAAACTATTCTCGCTTTCTTGACCGCAGACAACCCGGCGCAAGGCCGTTTTGCCTCATTGATTATTTTCCTGATGATTTTCTGCTCGTGGTTGATGAGAGCCACGTCACCATTCCCCAGATCAGCGGCATGTATGGCGGAGACAGATCAAGAAAAATAACACTGGTCGACTATGGTTTCAGGCTGCCATCTGCTTTAGACAACAGGCCGCTTAATTTTTATGAGTTTGAATCCCTCACTAACCAGGTGATGTTCGTGAGCGCTACTCCGGGCAAGTATGAAATGGAGCAGTGCGAAGGATTGGTAACCGAGCAGATTGTAAGGCCGACAGGCCTGCTTGACCCCCCAATTGAAATAAGGCCCAGCATTAACCAGGTTGATGATCTGCTTGATGAAATAGAAAAAAGAATACAGAGCGGTGACAGGGTACTGGTAACCACACTCACCAAACGCATGGCTGAAGAACTGGACAAATACCTCAAACGCATCAATGTGAAATCAAAATACATTCACTCTGAAGTTGATACCCTGGAACGGGTGGAGATACTCCGGGAGCTGAGGCTGGGCGTTATTGACGTGCTGGTGGGCGTAAACCTGCTCAGGGAAGGGCTTGACCTGCCGGAGGTTTCCCTTATGGCCATCCTTGACGCAGATAAAGAGGGCTTCCTGCGTGACGAGCGCTCGCTCACCCAGATGGCCGGCCGTGCCGCCCGTAACGTGAATGGATTGGTAATATTCTACGCTGACAAAGTAACCGAAAGTATGCAGCGTACCATAGATGAAACAACAAGAAGAAGAGAAAAGCAGATTAAAAACAATATTGAAAAAGGGATTACCCCCCGTACGGTAATTAAATCAATAGAGCAGATCATGCAGCAAACATCGGTATTGGATATACGCGGGTATGACAGTACCAATAAATATGCTGTGAAAGATGAGCCGCTCTCACTGGCGGCGGAAGATGCAATAGAGTACAAATCAGCGGCGCAGCTGGATAAGCACATTGCCCGAACCAAAAAGGAAATGGAGAAAGCGGCAAAGGAGCTGGACTTTATGGAGGCGGCAAGACTAAGAGATATTCTGCTGAAAATGCAGAAAGAAAAAGAGGCCATGAAATAGTTTTATGAACTGAAAATTCCGGAAAAAATGAAGAAAACTAAGTGCAAGAGTAGGTTTTGATTTGGTATTTTGAATTTGTTATTGATGTATTAATTTTACCCCGATTGTGTTTTCCCTTTTGACTTAATGCTTCTTAAGAGTATATTTACGTTTTAAAATAAGATCGCCGGAAGCCGTGTGTAAAAATATTTACCTCCTTTTTTTAACTATATTATGGTTTTGCTCATGCCATTCTGTAAGGAGCGGCAAGCCAAAGGGATCTCCGTTTTTCGATAGTGTAATACGGGTAGCGGAAGAGAAATACGACTCTGGCAATAAGCTTGGCGCATTTGATTTTATCCGCAATAAGTATGCAGCTTTGCCAAATTTGAGTATTGAAGATAAAATGAATTACTATGGGTACATTAATACCATAGTAATGAAAGATATTAATGACTATGATAAAAGCATAGATATAGCAGATACTATGCTGCTGATACTGAAAGATGCGGGCAGAAGCAAGTACGAAATAATAAGAGAAGTACAGGCCTATAATATAAAGGCGGATGCCCTTATGGCGAAGGGGATGTATAATGAGGCTTATGAAAATTATTTCCAGGCCAAAATACTTGCTAAAGACAATGCTGACTCCTGCTCTTTCAGCAGGTATAGTTACAGCCTCGGTATAGTGCTGTACCGGCAGCAGAAATACCCGGAAGCGGCAGACCTGTTTAAAGAATCATACAGCGAAGCTACGTACTGCGGTGACGATTTTACCTATTTTTACCTAAGGCAGGAACTGCTTGATAATATAGGTTTGTGCTATAGCAAAGCGCACAGATATGACAGTGCATTAGTTTACTATAAAAAAGCCCTCAAATACATTAAAGATAATTTTAATCGTTTTCCGAATAAAACCAGTATGCCCTATGAAACTGCCGAAGCTGTGGTGAATGGCAACCTCGCTGATGTATACATAGCCCAAGGCAACTATAATGCCGCGAAAACGCTGTTGTACAATAGCGTAGCCATAAATTTGCAAAAGGGATATGCCAATGGTGATGCGCAGGTAAGCCAGGTAAAGCTGGCGGAAATATACCAGGCAATGAAAGATACGCTTGCCCTGCGCCTTGTGCTGCAGGACATAAAGGCGGAGCTGGATACAATGCCTAACAAAACGGTAGAGCTACAGTGGAACAGACTTATGTGGCAGTACTATACGGGGCAAGGTGACTCAACCAGGGCGTGCAGGTATGTAATCAACAATCTTGAGCTGAAGGACAAAATGCTTACAGCCAATAAGTCTTTAATGACTTCTGACATTACCGGAAGATTAAAAAGCCTGGAGCGGCAGCACCATATTGAGCTACTTGAAAAAGAAAATCAGCACCGGGATATTTATTTTATTATAGCTGTAGTGGTAGTGGCTATGGCCGTTGTCATTGTGCTTATGGCGCTGCGCAACTCTGCCAGGTCAGCTAAGAATGTGGTGGTACTCACCGAGCTCAACAATAAAATCAGTGAGCAGAAAGCAAAGTTGGAGAACGCACTCCGCGAGCTGGAGGCCCGGGATATGGACAAATCAAGGATATTAAGGTCAGTAGCGCATGATGTAATGAGCCCGATAGCCTCTATATCAGCCCTTACTGATTTACTTATTTATGAAAATACCATCGTTGAGCCGGAGCATAAGGAAATGCTTGGCCTGATACAGGAAGCCTGCCACAACTCGCTGAGCCTAAGCAAAGATATACTGGAGGCCGCTGATTCAATTGGTACTGATACGCTTATAAAAGAAGAATACAATATTAATAAACTGCTGCATAGCTGTGTGGAGCTGTTGGCCCCTATGGCTGCTAAGAAGAACCAGCGCATAGTGTTATTGCCGGCAACAGAGCAGGTAACGGCGATTATTAACAAAGAAAAAATGTGGCGGGTTGTCAATAACCTTATTGTTAATGCCATTAAGTTCAGCTTCGCGGACTCTGAGATAGTAGTCGGGCTTGAACAGAAAGGAGATACTGTTACTATTTCTATTAAAGACTCGGGAGTTGGTATACCGGACAAAAACAAGTCGAAGATATTTGACATGTTTACTGAAAGCAAAGTATATGGCACATCAGGTGAAAGACCGCATGGGTTGGGCCTGTCTATCTCCTTACAGGTGGTGAAAGTGCATGGAGGTGATATAAAGTTTGATAGTGAAGTGGGGCTTGGTACTATATTTTATGTCACATTTCCGGCCGGCGGAGCGGGGTAAAGCAATCTGCCGGATTGTGATTTAAACTATGTAAATTTATCATTTTTTAAAAGCAGACTTTTAACTGCTATGGAGTCGATTAATTTTTAATTTAACTGCATTAATAACCATTCGTTGTTTTTTTTTATTGGCTTATTGGGGTACTTTTGGCAGTTATCCCAAATGTACAGGACTGTAAATGAGACAGAACACGTTGCAATTGTAGAATTATATATTTTTATATTTAAAAAATGACAAGCATACTGATAATAGAGGATGATGACATTATGCTTAAGGCAATAAGAAATATCCTTACAAAAGCCGGGTATAATGTACTTACGGCAAAAGACGGTAAAGAAGCATTTGACAAAATTGATAATGAACAATATGACATTGTCATCACTGACCTGATGATGCCCTATGCCAATGGGTTGGAGGTAGTAAGCAGGGTAAGAAGTGATAGCAGGAAGAGACATGTATCCATTATTGTTGTTTCGTCGGTTGGTAATGAAGAAACAATTACCGAGGCTTTCAGGCTGGGTGCTGATGACTACCTCAAGAAGCCGATAATGGCAGGAGAGCTGTTGATACGTATTAAAAAATTGATTGAGAGCAGGTCACATACAAGTGCAAAACTCGTAACAAAAAAGAAGTAAATTACATGTGGAGCAATCTTACTAACCTGATTTATTCAGCATATGAACAGTTTAACTATCTGCCTCTATTCATTGAGATAGCGCTTGCGTTTATTTTTATTGCTATATTCGCTACTCTTATTGCATATGGCGTTATCTTATTCAGAAGATGGAGAGGATATGTAGATGAGAAAAGGATGGCATTTATCAGGCCCAGGGTTGAAGAGATGATTACTGAGCAGGTACTCCTGAACGAAAATCTGGAGAAAATGCAGGTAGCGGAAATAGAGTTTGAACCAGCGGCATTAAACGATAAAATATATAAAAAGGAGTGGGTTCGTCAGATTATTATAGACATACTCATACAGTACCGGAAAAATTTCAGAGGCGAGGTGGGAGAGTTACTGAGAAAGCTATACCTGGATATGAACCTGACAAAGGACTCTTATGATAAAATGAAGAGCCTGAAGTGGGAACGAAAAATAAAATCTGTAGTGGAGCTGACGCAGATGGACGTACAGATATCAGACGTTACCATTTTACCGCTTACCAACAGCACCAACCCCGCGTTAAGAGCGGCAGCAAGAAACGCCTATATACAACTAAGTAAGAACGAACCGTTTAAGTTTTTTGATATTGCTACAGAGCCTATACTGCCTTGGGATCAGTTAGAATTGTTTAAGATAATAACAACTACCAAGGATATTGCCATCCCTAACTTCTCAAGATGGGTAAGCTATTCTACTAACAAGAGCGTTGTTTCTTTTTGCTTGAAACTAATAGCGCACTATGATCAGCAGAGTGCTATACCCGCAGTACTTGATCTGCTGGCCAATAAGGACCATTATTTCCGTGCTGATGCCATTAACTGCCTTGGCAAGCTTTCAGCGGAAGTAGCGGAGGAGCGGCTGATAAGAATATACAATACACAACCGCTTGCCTGCCAGCTTGAAATATTAAAAGCCCTAGGCAGGATAGCCTCAGGTAAGCACCTGGAATTTTTAAAGCAGGAATTTTTGTATTCTTCCAATTTTGATATAAGAATGAACGCGGCGCGGTCTATAATTAAGCATAACACACCGGGCTCAAGGGCACTTATTGATGAGCTGAAGGAGATAACGCATGAAGAAAACAGGTTGATAATAAGCCACTGCCAAAACCCACTGATCAAGTACTGATGGATAGTTTTTTTGAGTATTTATCGGGATTTTTTGAGACAACGGTGTTCCTGTATGGCACTTCGTTGCTTGTATTGTATGCGATACTGGCGGTACTTTCTTTTCTTAATATCAGGCTCTTTCTGAAGAAAGAAAGCTATACCGATTACTCGGTTATTGTGGCTTCCCCGCTTGCTCCGGGCGTATCAGTTGTAGCGCCTGCGTTCAATGAAGGTGTGACTATCATCAGTAATGTGCGTTCGCTGCTTACGCTTGATTATCCTAAGTTTGAGATAATAATAATAAATGACGGCAGTACTGACGATACACTCCAGAAACTGGTTGATGAATTTGCGCTTATAAAAGTTGATTACGCTTACGATGCCAAGCTGATGTCAAAACCTGTAAGGGGAATTTACAAATCGACTAATGACGCGTATGCCAAATTGATAGTGGTAGATAAAGAGAACGGCAAGGCAAAAGCCGATGCGGTAAACGCAGGCATAAACGTATGTTCGTTTCCTTACTTTCTCTGCACCGATGTGGACTGCATATTGCATGAAGCGACACTGCAAAAACTCATCAAGCCTATAATGGAAGATGATGTGAACCGGGTGATAGCCACCGGGGCCACACTCCGCCTTTCCAACTCATGCGAGGTGGATGGCGGTGTTATTACTAAAATTAGAGCTCCAAGGCCACTGCTTGCCCGTTTCCAGGAAATGGAATATATAAGGGCATTTGTATTGGGCAAAATGGGCTGGAGTTATATTAATGCGGTGCCGAATGTATCAGGCGGCCTGGGTATGTTTGATAAGGAGATAGCAGTGCGCGCCGGCGGGTACGACGCCGCGTCTTTTGGGGAGGATATGGAGCTGATGATGAGGATGAACCGCTATACAAGGGAGAATAAGATACCTTCGGCTATACGGTATATACCCATTACCCTGTGCTGGACAGAAGGCCCTACCACGCTGAAAATATTTATGAGGCAGAGAACCCGGTGGGGCAGGGGACTTATACAGCTGATGGTGGCGCATCGGAAAATGATGTTTAACAGCCGATATGGCAGAGTAGGCATGCTCATATTTCCATATAACTTCTTCTTTGAGTTGCTTGCGCCGCTGGTAGAGTTTTTGGGTATACTATACTATCTATATCTTATATTTTTTGGTAACGTAAACTGGCCATACGCTATTATACTGCTCGTATTTGTATATACCTATTCGGTAATGATATCAACCCTGGCGGTTTTGTGGGATCAGCTCACCTTCCAGTATTATAAAACCTGGGGAGATGTGGTGCGGATATGTGCTATGGTATTTATAGAGATGCTGATTTATCATCCGCTTATAGTAATATTCGCTTTACGGGGTTATTTATTTTTCCTTACCAACCGCAAGCATTCATGGGGTAATATGCAAAGGCAAGGATTTAAGCAAGCCCAGCCAACAAAAGTGACAACCCCAACAACATAAGGCAAGACAATGAAGTCAATATCACATTTTTTCAGCAGCGGGACGTTTTGGGATATCATAGGTGTTTTGTACCAAAACATGGTATTTGTCTATGGCACGTCGTTGCTTTTAGCCTATGGTTTGCTTGCTATTATGTCGCTTATATCAATAAGGCGGTATATGAAGAAAAACGGCGCGGCGGATATCAATGTATTGGTGGAGTCTCCCCTTGCCCCAGGTATATCAGTTATAGCACCCGCGTTTAACGAGTCAGTTACTATTGTACAAAATGTACGTTCGCTGCTTACATTTAACTATCCGAAGTTTGAAGTAATTATTATCAATGACGGCAGCACAGATGATACGCTGGATAAGCTCATTTTGGAGTTTGAGCTGGAGCATGTGGATTACGCGTTCCGTGCCAGCCTCAACTGTATGCCGATACAGCGTGTATTTAAGTCAACCAATGCGGCTTATGAAAAGCTGATGGTAATAGACAAGGTGAATGGCAAGAGTAAGGCGGACGCATCAAACGCGGGTATTAACCTTTCTTCCTATCCTTATTTTCTGTGTACTGATGTGGACTGTATCCTAAATAAAGATACTTTGCTGAAGCTGATAAAGCCATTTATGGATGAGGAGACCACGAAGATTAAGGAGATAGGCCACCCCTGTGAAGAATGTGGTTTTCAGCATATAGTGGAAGACTACCGCAGGGTGATAGCCTCAGGCGCTACACTGCGAATGGTAAACTCCTGCGAAGTGGATGGCGGGCTGCTGATAAGGGTGCGGCCACCGAAAAAGTTTTTTCCGCGTTTCCAGGAAATGGAATATATACGGGCATTTGTGCTTGGGAAGATGGGCTGGGATCTTATTAATGCCGTACCTAACGTATCAGGCGGGCTGGGCATGTTTGATAAGGAAATAGCAGTGCAGGCGGGCGGATATGACTCTAAGTCTTTCGGTGAAGACATGGACCTTATCACCCGTATGTGCGGATTTATGAAGGCCAATAAAAGGAAGTATGCGGTAAGATATGTGCCGGAAACACTTTGCTGGACTGAAGGCCCTACTACGCTGAAGGTTTTTGGAAGGCAGCGTTCCCGCTGGGCGCGCGGTTTGGCCCAGATAATGAGTATACACAGGAAGATATTGTTTAATCCGCGTTTCGGAAGGCTTGGGCTGATCGTTTTTCCATACAACTTTTTCTTTGAGCTGCTGGCACCGCTAATTGAGTTTACGGGTATATTATATTATATTTATCTTATTGTTTCAGGGCAAATAATGTGGGTGTACGCCATTATACTTATCGTATTCGTATATACTTATTCGGTAATGATAACCACACTTGCACTGCTTTGGGATCAGATCACTTTTAAGTATTATAAAACCTGGGGAGAGGTGATTGGGCTGTGTTTAATGGCTTTCCTGGAGCCTTTTCTCTACCACCCGCTCATCCTGTTCTTCGCACTGAAGGGTTACTTTAACTTTGTTACAGGGCGTAAACACGTGTGGGGCAATATGCAACGGCAGGGCTTTGGTGCACAACCAAAAAAGAAAACAGAGCCAAATCCCGCATAAAACCAAAAAGTGCATTATATTTGACCATTATTTTTAACAATCCCCTAAAAATATAAAGAGCCAATGAGATAATTGTATAACAATAAACACTATCAACAACACTCACAACTACACCGATTTAAGCACTATCACTCTTAGTAAACGATTGCCTGTACTCACAACTTACAGGCGGGCGTGAACGAAAAACAACACAACTAAAAACCAGTACAATACACCTGTGCAAGGCGTACCCAAACCCTTTTGCAACTTACTAACTAACGACCATTAAATTTTACAACATGTTAAAGAAAGTCTCGAAGCTACTGCTTTCGCTACTGCTTTTGTGCACGTGCGCCAATGCGCAATGGCTCAAAAAGTTTGAATCATCTGATAACCTCTACCAGGAGGCCAAGCGCGAAATTGACCTGAAACACTATCAGAAGGCTATTGCCATCTGTAATAAGGCACTTGATATTTCACCAAAAAATCTTGACATCCATTTGTTGCTGGGCCGGGCTTACTCCCTGTACGGCAAAATTGATAGTGCCCGTATTGAGCTGAACATGGTGATAGAGAAGAACCCTAAGTACAGGGACGCTTATATATACCTGGTGAATATGGAGGCCGTGGCGTGTAACTATCTCCAAGCTATAGAATACGCGGACATGGGGCTGAAATACTTCCCCAATGACCGCGACCTGCTGCTCAAGAAGCTGGACGTATATAACAAACAAGGCGACTGGATGGAGAGCAACAAGCTGATTGACTACCTGTTTGACAGGTTTTCAGGCGACCCCTTCATCCGCACGGTGTACCTGGACTACAAGCTGACGCTTGCCCGGCAGTATAGCCACAAGGGCTATATAGAAATAGCCAAGCGGGCGTATGAAGCCGTGCTGGAGCAGGACCCCCTGAACAAGGAAGCGCTGCAGGCAGTGTATAACCTTGATGTAAGGTCAGGCAACTATTCAAGCTCGCTGGCATTTACGAACAGGGCTCTGCAGGCCACCCCGAATTCATATGAGTTTATGATGAAGAAGGTGGGCATTCTTGACGCTATGTCAAGGTATGTAGAGGCGGTAGAAGTTATAGAAAAACTAACCAAGCTGTACCCGAACGACGCTGAAGTGCGCAGGCTGAACAGCTATATGCGTATGCAGGCGGGAAGGTACTATATGAACACAGACCCTTACCTGCAGTTTCAGGGGATACTTGAAAAAGAGCCAGGCAACAGAGATGCCCTTAACTATGTGATAAATATAGCCAACAGCCGCGGCCAGTTTTCTGACGCGCTGAGCTGGGTGAATATCGCGCTGAAGAAGTACCCCGGCGACCGGGATCTGCTGAATAAAAAGCTGGGTATACTCACCAGCATGAAGAGCTATGCACCGGCGGCGGACCTGGCAGAGGGCGTGTACAAATCATCTCCCAGCCAGGATAACAAGCAGAACTTTATAGAGCTGAAGACCCTTAGCGGCAGAGCCTATATAGCTGAAATGGACTATGATAACGCCATAAAAGACCTGAAAACGGTACTGTTTTATGACCATAATAATAAAGAAGCGACGAGCATGATAGTGAATGCTTACCTACAGCAAAAGAGGTATGATGATGCGATACATACTATAGATGAGGCACTGACTTACTTCCCGGGTGATGAGGGGCTGTTGTATAAAAAAGCAGCGACGCTGGAGTCTTACCAGCACTATAGCGATGCGGCACAGATATCAAAAGACCTGTTGCAGAAATACCCTGATAAGAGGCAGTACCTGATGAGCTTCGTGGAGCAATCATTGGCAGCTGGCAGGCAGTCACTGGCT
>JACMPD010000103.1 GCA_014377675.1 Taibaiella sp. | reverse complement strand
TTTTGCTTTTTAAAAGATATCTACAGACAAATTAAAAATACAGGTTGGAATGTTAATTATTTAAAAATAAATCATACTATAGAACATCCTAAACACCCAATTGGTTCCAGCTATATATCCGGCCTTATAGGCTTTGACATTAAACGTTATATCACTAAATATGCGAGCAATGCCATTAATTAATTTTTATACTGACAAAACATAAAAATGAATACTCTAATTGGAAATTTTAAGCAAGATTTGCTGTTATTAAAATCTGAGATAAAAACGGTTTACACTTCAAACAATAATATTGAGCCATTATACGACGGCCCTTTAAATCCGGAGGAGTATTTCACCTGTCATGAAAATGGAAAAAAGAAAATATTATGGCTTTTAAAGGAACCTTATGGAATAGAAGAGAGCGGATCTTCACTGGAAGACTGGTTTAGCGATCCAGAATTCGCTCAAAAAGATAAACATACATTGACATTGAAAAGAATAGCCTACATATTCTTTGGCATTCTCAACAATAAATTATCTGATGACATTGACTATTTAAACCCTGACATGATTAGAGAGATGAAATACATAGCATGGGTTAACATTCAGAAAATACCTAAAAAAGACGACTGGAAAACAAATGACGCTGAAATAATTGCGGCTTATAATAATGCAAACATCAGAACAGTTTTGAAAAAACAAATCGAATTACTGCAACCCGATATAATTATTTGTGGTAATACATTTAAAATCGTTTGTGATGACCTCCTTAAATCGGATTATATAGGTTCCTTTGGAGATACAGATTACCGTATTCGAAATCAATCGATAGTTATTGATGCTTATCACCCATCATACTATAAAGGTGAAAACAATGAAAAGATTTACATCAACAATGTTTTACACGCCGTCAATGCAGGTTTTGAAAACTTATCTGCATAGCACTACATACCATATTGATCGTAACCACATCCCAATATATCAAAACCTTGCTCCGGTGAAATTGACTCTAGTAACGAGCACCAGCTATATCCCTCCCCACTTCCTCCTCAAAACACAAAAAATGCCCTGAAAATCAGGGCATTTTTATTAAATGAGTAGCATTAAATTACAGCATCATATCTGCATCATCACTGCTGCTCTGTGGAGCTGGCTGTGGCTGAGGCTGGTCGTTGCCGCCATTGTTACTGTTGTTGTCATTGTTACGTTCCGGGCGCGGCCGATCGCTTCTTGGGCGGTCGTTGCGGTTGCCACCACCTTGTGGGCGGTCACCACGCGGGCGGTCGTTTCTGTCACCACGGTCGCCTCCGTTGCGGTCACCGCGGTCATTGCGGTCACCTCTCGGGCGGTCGTCGCCACCTTCACGGCGCTCGCGCTTTTCAGGTTCTACGAATCCTTCAGGTTTTGGCATCAGCACCTTGCGGCTAAGGCGGAGTTTTCCGGTCTTAGGGTCAGTGCCAACGAGCTTAATTTTTATTTTATCGCCTTCGCTCAGTACACCATCCAGTGTTTCCAGGCGCTTCCAGCTTACTTCTGAGATATGGAGCAAACCTTGCTTGCCCGGCATAAACTCAACGAATGCGCCGAAAGGGACGATGCTTTTCACCACACCTTCATAGGTCTCACCTATTTCAGGTATCGCTACTATACTCCTTATCCATGCCTTGGCCTTGTCAACACTTTCTTTATTGGCAGAGAATATCTTTATAATACCTTCCTGTCCTACTTCTTCAATGTTGATTTTAGCACCGGTTTCACGCTGCATTTCCTGTATCACCTTGCCACCAGGGCCTATGATAGCACCAATGAACTCACGGTCAATAACCAGCTGCTCAATACGCGGCGCCTGTGGTTTTAGTTCTTCCCTGTAAGCCGGAATAGCATCATACATAGCGTCAAGTATGTGTAACCTGCCACGGCGGGCCTGCTCCAGCGCACTCATCATTATTTCCATACTCAGGCCATCAACTTTAATGTCCATCTGTATGCCGCAGATACCATCACGGGTACCTGTTACTTTAAAGTCCATATCACCCAGGTGATCTTCATCGCCCAGAATATCAGTAAGTACAGCAAATTTGCCATTCTCACCTGAGATAAGACCCATTGCAACACCACTTACGTGTTTAGGAACCGGAACACCGGCATCCATAAGTGCCAAAGAACCCGCACAAACGGTAGCCATAGATGATGAACCGTTAGACTCCAGTATATCTGATACTACACGTACCGTATAAGGATAGTCAGAAGGCATCATTTGCTTCAGGGAACGCATTGCAAGGTTACCATGGCCCACCTCACGGCGGCTCTGGCCACGCATCATCTTCACTTCTCCCGTTGAAAACGGAGGGAAGTTGTAATGAAGCATGAACTTAACATAGTCAGAAGTTGCAGCCGTCTCAGAAAGCAGCTCATCATCAACCGTACCCAGGGTAACTGTAGTTAAAGACTGTGTTTCGCCACGGGTGAACAATGAAGAACCATGCGGAGAAGGTAAGACGTCAGTTTCAATAGTCAACGGACGAACCTGGTCCAGCACACGGCCATCAAGGCGCACACGCTCTTCCAGCATCATTTCGCGGATAATTTTCTTTTCAAGGTCGTGGAAATACATACCTATCAACGCAACATCAGCCGAAGCCGGCGCAGGGTCAGTAGTAGTATATTCGGCTTCAAAATCTTTACGCACCAGCTTGAACGCGTCGCCACGTTCGTGCTTACCCATACCAGCTTTAGCAATATCATATATCCTTGTTTTGCCAAACGCTTCTATTGTAGCTTCCAGTTCAGTGTTGGTATATGGCTTTGTGTAGTCACGTTTTGCCGGGTTACCCACTTTTTCCCGCAGCTCTTCCTGCAACTTCACCTGAGCGCGGATCGCTTCGTGACCGAGCTCAATGGCTATCAGCAGGCTTGCTTCGTCGCACTCCTTACCTTCACCTTCTACCATCATAATATTCTTATCGGTAGCGGCTACAATTATGTTCAGGTCAGCGTCTTTAAGCTGTGAGCGTGTAGGGCAAACGATAAATTCACCGTTCACACGGGCTATGCGCACTTCAGAGATAATTTCCTGTATAGGTATATCACTAACCGCCAGAGCGGCTGACGCTGCCAGGCAGGCCAATGCATCGGGCATTACTTCCACATCAGAAGAGATAAGGGTAACCAGCACCTGAACATCGCACATATAATCATCAGGGAATAAAGGGCGCAGGGCGCGGTCTATCAGCCTTGATGTAAGTATTTCGTAATCATTAAGTCTTGCCTCTCTTTTAAAGAAAGAGCCGGGTATACGGCCCGCGGAAGCGAATTTTTCCTGGTAGTCAACCGAAAGCGGGAAAAACGATTGGCCGGCTTTTGGTTCTTTGTTGGCAACAACTGTAGCCAGCACCATGCAGTCACCCATGCGTACTACAACAGCACCATCGGCTTGCCGGGCCATTCTGCCGGTTTCTATGGATATTTCGCGTCCGTCAGCTAATTTATACGACGCGGAAATAGGACTCGGAATCATAAGTGAAAATTTTAAATGTCATAAAAAAACAAATTCCCAACTGTATAGTTGGGAACAGTATTGTGGTATTATGGTTATTTACGAATACCAAGCTTCTCGATCAGCGAACGATAAGAACTGAGGTTGTTGTGGCTCAGGTATATTAATAAACGTTTGCGGCGGCCTACCATCTGCATCAATCCACGGTTTGTAGAGAAGTCTTTCCGGTTTGTTTTAAGATGGCCGGAGATGTGGTTGATACGCTCTGTGAGCATAGCGATCTGGGCTTCGATGGAACCTGTGTTGGTTTCTGATCCACCAAATGTTTTAAAAATGTTAGCTTTCTTTTCAGCAGTAAAATGAGACATTTGTATCCAATTTTTAAATAAACGACTTTTTGAGTTGGCAAAGATATGATTTAATTTGAAAAAATGGTGATTTGAAAGTAATATAAGAATCTATTTCTGAAACATGTAGGCCGAAGCCCATAAAATAGTCTTTAAGTACGTTTTTAACCCGCCAAAATTCCCAATACTGCCCGCTTACCTGCTTTGCCAGGTTAGTATTCGGGCGGTTTATATTTTATTAAAGGCCCGAAATGGATAAACCAAAGGAGAAAGGCGTTACAACCGGGCCGTTGGCGTCTTTAAATACATTGGTAATATTGTATGAGCCGAACACAGCGAAATTACCAAACCCTACCCTTGCGGTAGCGGCAAAGTTCCAGGGGCTCACATAGCGCTTTGTATTTTCTTTATCCTTTATATTTACACCGCTTACTGAGCGAAGGCCCTTGGTGTGTGCGCCAAGGAACGCCCCTACCTGCACCCCTAATGCGGCTTTGAAGCCTTTATTCCTGTTCTGTATGTTGCTGTAATAGCGCAACTCAAAAGGGGCCTGAAGATAAACGGTATTAAATTTATAGCGCTTGTAATTAACAGTATCATTAATAAAGTGTGCCATGTTACCCCTTACACCTGTATCGGAGACAGACAATACCTGATTATTGAGGTACACCACCGATGTATTGATACCAACACCGGTCGCGAAACTCATATTGGATTTCTTTATCGGAAAATCATAACAAAAGAACGCATTGAATACATAACCAATACTTTTGGTATTTACGTTATTAAGACTATCGGCCTTTTTCACCCAGTTGTTATAGCCTATCTGCAACATGAAAAAATCACGTGAAGGTTTTACTACAGTTGGCATTTTGGTGGTGTAAGATTTTGACATGCTGTCTTTCTGCGCAAGCAAAAAAGATGTGGGAAGAAGAAACAAACAGACCAAGACAGCAATACGCTTTATCATAAATAAAAATTAGTGTGCAAATATAGTAGCTGTATGTTGCAGAAATTGTTAAAATGCTGAATTGCACCTCCTTTAACCAACAAGCGGCAGGTTAAATAATTAGATGCCGTTCTCAAAAAAATACCTGATACTGTAACCATGCGGAACTGGCATTGTCAGCTGTTATGTATTCACCAGCCGGGTTTTGGGTAAATACCGGGCGCAACTGATAGTTGAACGACAACTTTGACTGGTGCCTATTCAACAGCCAGTTTACACCCGCGTCATATACATTTACCGCCCCGGCCAGTTTTTCATAGCCTGACCACCTGTAAGAAACGTAAGGCATTAAAGTGCCGGCCTTACCCAACATGCTATCCGGCAGCCTCAGCCCAAGCTGCGCATAAATACTGTTGCCCGTGCCAAACATAGGGTATGCATTACCGGCGCCGTTGAAGCCGCCCTGGCCGTTTACGCCGTTGGCCGGATTCATAATGCCGTTATTACGTATATACCCCCTGCCATAGTCAGTAAAGAAATACCCGGCGTAGGTTGAAACCGCGTACTTGTTTTGTTTCAGCGGCATATCAGCATACACCGCTGCAGACCAATGCAGCATGTTATGAAAGACAGTGTCCGTATTGGCGAGACTCCAGGTAGCGCGCGATTGGTATATGACTCCTGCTTCTATATTAAGTACCTTTTTATCACCGAGATAGGTGCCGGCCATGTAAGGGGTTGTGTTAGGTTCTCTATCTAACAGGTTATACATAAAAAAAGCGTTGAATTGCCTCGTATGTCCGTAGGTTGTAAAGGTGGCATCCTTGCCGATGGGCGCAGGGGGCACGCCATTGGTCTGTATAGGGAAGGGGTCTGATATGGCCACTCGGTAGTCAAACCTGCCCAACTGCCCCCTGCCATATACGGCAAGCCGCCTGGCAAACTCATCTGTCTGGTCAACGGTAACCTGCAAAAACACGGGCACATCAGTGGTCATAATGCTGGTAACCCCCGGCTGAGAAAACCGGCTCAGGCCATTGAGCACGGTAAGCCCGCCGCCAACTTTCAGATAATCTTTGCCTTTAAAAACCCTGTATTCACCCACCACATCATGAAAAAACGCCTGTATTTTCCGGTTGCCTGCGTTTTGAGCAAGAAAATTAAAGTTGTTAAGACCATATTGGGTATAAAAAAACACATGATCCGTCAGCTGCCCGTAAAGCTGAAACCGGGTGCGCCGCATACCTATGTCAACCGTGGTGGCCTGGGGCTCCCCGTTCACTAAACTACCCGGGTTGCTTTCATTCCACCTGAGCCACGTCTGGTTAAGTATGGTCGCTTTTATGTACCTGCTGCCCTTTGAGTCAAGGTTATACTTCAATTCTGTAATTGTCTTTTCGGGGAGCGCTTCCTGCGCAACTGCCCCGATGCAGGCAAAAAAGCAAAGTGCAAGAGGTACTATTCTATTAAAAAATGTCATCAGCCCTAATATTATTGCCGCGCAAAACTAATATTCTTACCCGCATCCCAATCCCTGTTCTTTTTCAATGGCATATTTTTTACACTGCCTGCTATCAAAAAACGAAACGAAAAATGGAACATACTATGATACCTCAAAATGTTGAAGGGAAGGAGAACGACCTTGAACACAGCACACAGCTAACCACTGCCGCTGACGCCATGAAGCATTACATGCAGGCCCGGCACAGGCTGCTGCACCCAGCTGAGTGGCATCAGCTGGCAGGCCCGCTGAGTGCTGCTTTTGAGCTGGTGGACAACAACGGCACCACCCTGCAACGCCCCGCGGCAGCAGGCGATTATATAAGGATAGACATACCAGGCCCGGGCACAGCAGCCGGTGGCGGATATGACTGGGTAAGGCTGGAAGCCCTGGAAGAAAAGCCGGGGCTATGCACAGCTCTTAGACTGCGCCCATGCCCTAACCCGCAGACCGAAGAAGAAGGCACAGCGCATTTCTTTCGGGAGAAAGCGACATCAACCATTATAGTTGAACGGGAAAATAACATTATAACCACAAGCTACCATGGCCGCAATGAACTGCCCAATACAAAAATAGCAGGCACCGCTGACAAACTGAGGAATGCTGCCATAGCAGCGGGCGCTTTTGCAGGTCTTTCTGAGCTACAGTGGACGGCCCTGATAAAGGGTCTTGCAGATGGAAACAGTCAATAGTCTGGCATGATGTTTATAAAAAATGACAAAAAGAACATCCGAATGAACGTGGACGACAGGCAAAGCCGAAATGATCTTGACCAGGCATTTACCGAACTTGCGGCAATCTTAAAAAGTATTGGGGTAGAAGAACTGACCGTAAATGAACATGACCAGCACCACACCGTGAACACTGATGCCATAACTGATACGGGTCTTGTACAAGAGTTCTGCAACCAAATTCATCAGCTATTCCAAGGCACACTTAAAAGCAACTGGACCCGGATAAATGAGTAAATGCCTGCTGTAAAAATGGATACCGGGCGCACCATACCAAACCTTAAAGATTGCCTAAAATATTTCAGCAAACATATAACCCAACAATATACGGCCGGTTAATACCACCCTGGCGCCGGTTAATGGCAGTACATGAAAACATTAGTCTATACAAAACACGCATAATGATCTGAAAGACAGATAGTACCGGCTCTATAAGATAACTGGCGGCAATGTGATTATAAATTCCACTACCTTTGCCAACTTATTTTAAGGTTTTACATGGATCGCAATCAGGTTATTGGCTTTGTTTTAATAGCATTACTGCTCATTGGTTATATCAGTTATAACCAATACGAGCAAAAGAAATTTGACGTACAGAAAAAGACAGACTCGGTGGCAGCGGCCCGGCTACGCCCCAAAATAGATAGTGTGGCCAAAACAGCAGCTACTATGCCTGCTGCCGTTAATGACTCTGCCGCTGAAGCGCTGAAGAAGCTGCAACCTGTTGCTTTCAATGGTATAGCAGAGACAGTAACACTTGAAAATAAAAAACTGGCGGTACAGTTTAACACAAAGGGGGCTTACCCAACAGGCGCGTCGCTTAAGGACTATAAAACTTATGGCAAGTCACCACTCTTTCTTTTTAATGGTAATGGCAACAGCCTGAGTGCTATACTTCCTTTTGACAACGGCCGCTCCACATCAACGCTGTTTTTTACCCCGACAGTAAAAAAAGAAGCTGACGGCAGCCAGTCAATCGATTTTTCAGGCGATCTTGGCAACGGTAAAAAAGTAGACATCATCTACAGCCTTCCGGCTGATGACTATATGATGAGCTGCAACATTGTGCTCACAGGTATGCCTGCACAAAGCGTGAAACTCAGCTGGCAGACTATTGCATTGCACACAGAAAAAGATATGACCAACGAGCGGCTGAATACCCAGGTATATTACCGCTTTAAAAACAACGACAACGACTACTTTACTGTTCCGGGCAACGAGGAAAAAACGATCCACAATGATGCCACAACGGCATGGATAGGGTTCCGCAAGCAATACTTCAGCACTGTGTTAATATCTGAAGACGGCTTTACAAAGGCTGATATAAAAGCCGGTGCCAAAACCGAAGACAGCATGGTAGTAGCGCACAACAACTGCGAAATGGTGCTGCCGCTGAGGCCTGGTGCCAACGCCCAGAGTGCCGCGCTGAAATGGTACATAGGCCCTAATGACTACAACACGCTGAAAAGCTATAAAATGAGTATGGAAGACATGGTGCCGCTCGGCTATGGCATTATGTCGTTTGTAAAATATATCAATAAGTTCGCCCTTATCCCGATATTTTATCTCCTAAGCAGTTTTATCAGCAACTATGCTGTTATCATCATGCTCATGACCATTTTTATCCGGCTAATACTTTCTTTCTTTACCTATAAAAGTTACCTGTCTTCAGCTAAAATGAGGATACTGAAACCTGAACTGGATGTACTGAGAGCTAAAATAGGTGACGACCAGCAGAAAATGAGCGTGGAGCAAATGAAACTGTACCGCGAAGCCGGTGTAAACCCGCTGGGTGGCTGCCTGCCAATGTTGTTCCAATTGCCTATCTTACTTTCAATGTATTATATGTTCCCTTCATTTATAGAGTTCAGGCAGAAGAGCTTCCTGTGGGCTGATGATCTTTCCACCTATGACAGCATATTTAATTTTGGTTTTAGCATTCCGTTCTATGGCGATCATATCAGCCTGTTTACGTTGCTGATGACGGCTTCAAGCCTTTTCTTGGCAGTCTATAACCGCAACATGACGCCACAAGACCCCAATAACCCTATGATGAAGTACATGCCTTACGTATTCCCGGTAATACTGATGGGTGTATTCAACAAAATGGCTGCGGCACTTACTTTCTACTATACATTCTCTAACCTGCTGAGTATTGCACAGCAATTTATTATACAGAAGTATTTTATTGATGAAAAAGCGATACACGCGCAGATGCAGGAAAACCGCAACAAGCCCGCTGCCCCATCAAAATGGCAGCAAAAGCTACAGGAAATGCAATCAGTGCAGGCTGAACGAAGCAAGATACAGCCAAGATCAAACAAGAAATAAATACTTAAATGTCTATAACAGAAACGCCTTTGCAGGAAGCAAAGGCGTTTTTTTTATTTGACATTAATGGAATAATTCCTTCTTTTTCCAAATTGTAATCTCAATTGTACATTATAGTACGGCACATTTATTGTTATTGTACCTATAGCTAACCTTGTACCTTATTGGTTTTGAGCTACAACCTATTCGCTATGGTCTAAATTATTTGCAGAAATTTGTATATATTATATATTAATTACACATAAAGGGCAGTGAGGCGTTTGGTCCATTTTTATATATAAATTTTTTAAATTGCATCATGCAAAAAATACTTCTGCTGGTAAATGAAAGTAATCTTTCAAACGCTTAGCCATTTTTAACGTGATCTCCCTTCGCCCGGCAAGTACCGAGGATACATGTCCTTTGCTACCAATTATTGCTTCAAGATCCTTAGCAATTATTCCCTTTTCCTGCATTTTCAGTCTTACTATATCTAAGAGGCTGATATCTGGCAAATGAATTATCCTATCTTCATAATCTTTCACTAATAATAAAAGAAGAGCCAACTCATCGGCTTCATTGGTGCCCTCTTCCGCATGAAAAATGGACAATGTGCGGAGCACGGCCTGCTGGTATTGCTCTTCAGTTTTTATTATACTCATAATCCATATTTTAACATTGCTTCATCAAACACTACAGTCTCACTATCAATTTCATCGTATTCTTTATGTGGGCGAAACCAAATAATATAAGCTGCCGCCTGAATAAAGTTTACTGACACTAACAACCTGTAATCGTTTCCTTTGATATTGAATATTACCCTGCTATTTGAAATAATGCTGGCACTACCATATACACACTTTAATTCATTAAAATTTTCAAATTTATACGCAGAAAATTCTTTATACCACGTTAAAAGAGATTTTTTTGCCGACGGATATTTGTCAATATAAAATAAAACAGACCGCTTTACTATAACGTTCATATAACAAAAGTAAAGTTTTCTTTTTGAAAACCAAAAAACTCAACGGAAATTTTGGAACCCGATGCCGCAAAACAATTGAAAATATGATAGGTTACAAAAATACGCTGCTATTACGAAACTCTAATAATATCTGCCTTCCGCCAAATAATTAGTTACATATTCGCTTACACCTTCTTCAAGGGAATAAAATGGCGCTGTATAGCCTGAGCCGCGGAGTTTGCTCATGTCAGCTTCAGTGAAGTACTGGTACTTATCCCGTATGTCAACAGGCGTATCAATAAACCTGATATTTGGCGGAATGTGGAGGGAGGTAAATATAGCCGTTACCAGGTCTTTAAAGGTGCGCGCCCTGCTTGTGCCGGTATTGTAGAGGCCGCTGGTGGGTTGCTGCTCCATAAGCCAGGTACAAATCTGCACCACATCTTTTACATAAATAAAGTCACGTAGCTGTTCGCCATCTTTATAGGCAGGGTTATGGCTGCGGAAAAGAACCGCTTCACCCTTTTCTTTAATCTGCCTCGCAGCGTGCATTATAACCGATGCCATACGTCCTTTGTGGTATTCATTAGGACCGTATACATTAAAGAATTTCAAACCTGCCCAGAATGGTGGTTGCCTCTGCTGCTGCAAAGCCCACATATCAAACTCATTCTTTGACACACCGTAGGGGTTCAGAGGATGCAGCACGCCAGGCAATTCATGACTATCGCTGTAGCCGTGCTCCCCTGCGCCATACGTAGCGGCAGAAGAGGCATACACAAGAGGAATATTGTTTTGCGTACAAAGCCGCCAGACTTCTTTACTGTACTCCAGGTTCCACTTCAGGTGAACGGCATAGTCCATTTCAGTGGTGTCGGTGCGTGCGCCCAGGTGAAAAACACTGTTCAGCAAACCCGGGTTGTTACCAGCCCAGTTAAAAAACTCATTTCGGTCCACCTTTTCAAGGTATTGTTTCCCTTCAAGGTTGGGCCATTTTTTCGCTATGCTAAAATCATCAACGAGTATCAGCCGGTTATAACCGAGTGAGTTTAAGTAACCGGTAAGGTAGCTGCCTACAAAGCCGGCCGCCCCCGTTACTACAATAACATCGTTATGCTGCATGGTTGTGTTTAGCAGTTATTTATGCTCGGGCACGTTGTGACCCTGTCCTTCAGTGGTTGGTTTCGGATTTTCCTCGGCTGTACCTGTGTGTGCTTCACCGGCCTTTGTATCATGGTGTTCCGCTTCAGTGCCTTCATGGTGACTTGCTTCGGCACCCTCATGATGGGCTGCTTCAGTACCTTCATGATGCGCTGCACCCTCATGGCCATGACCCTCGCCAGAGGTCTGAATGAAGTTAAGCGAAGCGATAAAAAGACCAACAAGAATTACTATAAGCCAGAAAGATGAAACAAAAGAGCCTTTTGACCGTGCTCTTTCCTGGTTATCAGTATGGTGCGTACCGTGAGCGTGAGTATCGTGTGTATCGTGTGACATAAGCTAATTATAATGGCGCAAATTTAACCTTTCAAAGCCAAATTAAAAAGTGTAAGTAGAATTTCTTTCCAGCATTGGTCAATTTATCTTTTTTTATGGCAACACCCGACCAGAGTAAACTTCTGACACATACTTGCATGAAACCGGCTATCAAAATGTTCTGATTTACATTATTGCCTATCTTTATGCGGGCAATGCAACCTTGTCTATATAGCCAATATCTACAATGTATGATTGAAGAAAAACAGCTCAAAAGCTTACTTTCTGATATGGAAAGTGATAGAATTGAAAGGACAATTTCTGTAAGGGAAGATAAAATAGGCCCCGCAGTCTGCGCTTTCTCTAACGATTTTTCAAATAGCAAACTTCCCGGATATTTGATACTGGGCGTTAACGACGATGGTAAAATTGCGGGGATGAAATGGAGTGACGAGGATTTGCAAAAAATAGGAAATGTAAAAACTAATGGAAATATACTGCCGCAACCATCAATAATTGTTAGCCAGGTATTTAAATTTCCAGAAGGCGAAATAGTAGTTATAGAAGTAATGCCATCACCTTTCCCTCCGGTGAGATATGATGGCCGGTGCTGGATCAGGATTGGCCCAAGAAAAGCAAAGGCGACTCTGGAGGAAGAGAAAATGTTAACCGAAAAAAGAGTCGCATCAGGTAAAACTTATGATATTATGCCTGCAGTCGGCATTCAATTAAGCGAATTAAATCTAGATTATTTTAAGCATGTATATCTGCCATTAGCGATTGATAAAGAAACGCTCGCTGAAAATGGACGTACTACCACAGAGCAGCTTTCATCATTAAGGTTCTATGATACAAAAGCAAATTGTCCGACTAATGCTGGTATACTTGTGTTTTGCCTGCGCCCTGAGTTCTTCCTGCCGGGAGCATATATACAATATGTAAAGTTCAGTGGAGACAACATGCTAAGCAATGTAGTATTTGAAAAAAAATTCTCCGGCCCTTTGGTTACCGGCCTGAGTATTATTGATGATTTCATAAAAATAAACATTATAAAACAACGCCCTGTAAGAGGAGATTCGTTCCAAGAGAAGCTACTCGGAAATTATCCTTACTGGGCGCTCCGGGAGTTAATAATGAACGCAATAATGCACAGAAATTACGAATCAAATGCCCCCATTTATATCTATGAATTTGCCAGCCATATAGAAATTGTAAACCCGGGTGGCTTATGCGGCGATGTTACTACGGGGAACTTCCCTTTTGCGAGCGACTATAGAAATATTGTGCTGGCCGAAGCCATGAAGATACTTAAATATGTTAATCGTTTCAACTATGGGATTCAACGGGCAATAGAAGAACTAAAAGAAAATGGCAATCCCCAACCTGTTTTTGATTTGTCGCTGGGTACAAAATTCAAGGTGACAGTAAAGGTGAGCAAGGAATGGTAATTCTATTCAAGTGGCGCTTCATTTTCCTACCATTTCCATGAAAATAATGATCCTACAAACAAAAGGCACCGTGGGTGCCTTTTGTTTGTAGTTAAATATTTTAAGGTAGAAAAGACTAGAAGTTATGCCGTTTCAACACCAGAGCCAAAGTATCAACCTGCCAGTTGTAGGTAGGTGTGAGGTGGCGTAGTATAACTGTTGCTGTTATTTGTCCGTTAGCGTTGTAACTGCCCTTGCTGTTCAGCCTGATGAATACTTTATCAGCCTGCATGTTGATATCCCTGAGCGTATCTAAAACGAAATTACCTGTGTTCACGCTGTCAATAGTACCAATAAGCTGGTTATAATGGGGGTTGCCAAGAAAATTATCAATAAAGAAAGTAGTGGGGGTAGCTGTATTTTTAAGGAAAACAATGTAGCTTGAGTCACGGCCTATTGCTGAAAGCGTATCACTTCCGGTTACCAGCTGCTTCACATCCCACGCGCCAATAAACTTACTTACAGAGGCTACACCGCAATCAGTACCCTCGTAACCTGTGGGGCATACACATTGCCCGCGGTTACAATAACCGCTGTTTTTGCACACAACACCATTGCATGATGGACTCGTACCAACTTTAGTACAGGAGACGTATGCGACAGACAGGAAACTAAACACCGCCCCCATCACCGCAATAATAATATTGCTTCTCTTACTTAGCATGGCATAAATTTAGCTAAACTTTTTAATTTTTTAACAATCCGGGTCAGTTTTTTCAAATTTAACTCAAAATTTTCAGCTGTAAGGTTGAATTTTTTAACGGCAAATTAAAAATACATATAGACCAACCACATATTTACACGTTTTTCAATTCCGAAACTAAATTCTGCAACACCTTTTTAGCGTCACCAAACAGCATGGAACTTTTGGGCCTGAAGAACAATTCATTCTCAATACCGGCATATCCCGGCTTCATGCTGCGCTTGTTCACTATCACATGGTCCGCTTTTTCCACCTCCAGTATAGGCATGCCATATATAGGGCTTGCCGGGTCTTCTTTAGCTGCAGGGTTTACCACATCATTAGCTCCCAGTATCAGTACCACGTTTGTGCTTCCCATTTGGTCGTTGGCGTCTTCCATTTCCAGCAGTTTTTCATAAGGTACATCAGCTTCGGCAAGCAACACATTCATATGGCCCGGCATACGGCCAGCCACGGGGTGTATGCCATACACCACCTCAACGCCCTTTTCATTTAATACCTTCTCCAGCTCATGACAGGTATGCTGAGCCTGGGCCACCGCAAGCCCATACCCAGGTATTATCATCACCCGCTGTGCATATGCCATCAATACGGCGGTATCATTAAGTGAAATTTCTTTATAGTTACCCTGATCTTTGGCCGCGCCCGATACCCCAACCTTCTGCCCGCCAAATGAGCCAATAAGCACATTTTTGAGCGAGCGGTTCATAGCCTTGCACATTAATATAGTAAGGATAGTACCTGCCGACCCTACCAGTATGCCGCCAGTGAGCATAACAGGATTACTGTACAGGAAACCGCCAAAAGCAGCCGCTACGCCTGTAAATGAGTTGAGCAGCGATATAACCACAGGCATATCTGCCCCCCCAATCGGCATTACAAACAGTACCCCATAAAGGGCCGCCAGCACAAGTATACAATAGAAAAGCGTAGGTGTCTGGCTGTAGCCGCCCACCACCATTGCCGAGAGTACTATAATGCCACCAAAAATGAGAAAATTAAATATCTGCCCGCCGGGTATGGTTTTATCTTTAACCTTACCGCTAAGCTTTCCCCATGCTATTACGCTGCCGGCAAACGAGATAGTACCTATTATCATACCTAATACAATCACCAGCAATATACCGGTGCCGGGGTGCGGGTCACGGTGATACTCCACCAGGGAGATAAGCATGGCGCACGCGCCACCCATACCATTAAATATGCTCACCATTTCAGGCATAGATGTCATTTGTACCTTTTTGGCTGCCATGGTGCCAACAACCGTACCTATTATCAGTGCTGCGAAAATCCAGGCGTAGTTGTGCAGGTGCACAGTGGGTGCCCACTTGCCGGGGCCGGCCTTGTGCGTGTACAAAAAGATAGTTGCGAATATGGCTACTACCATCCCCGCTGCCGCCAACAGATTTCCCTTCCGTGCGCTATCAGGGTGCGACAGCATTTTCAGGCCCATAATAAATGTAATGGAACCAAACAGGTAACTTAATAAAAGAATGACGTTTGACATTAAAGTAAATATTTTAGTTGTAAATCCAAACGGGATTTGGATTTTAAGATTTCAAATTTAAGATTCTAAGATTTCTTCTTCTTTTTACTAAACATCTCCAGCATCCGGTCTGTAACCACAAAACCACCGACCACATTAAGCGTACCGAGTATCACCGCCAGGAAACCGAGCGTTAGCGCCAGGTAGTCATCAGCCGGTGCCTCCCCCATGACTATTATAGCCCCGATAATTACAACGCCGTGTATGGCGTTCGCGCCGCTCATCAATGGTGTATGCAGTACCGAAGGCACTCGTGAAATTACCTCTATACCTAAAAATATGGATAGAATAACAACAGTTATCAGATGATAATTGCTCAGGAAAAGATAAAGCAACCTTGTAATTTGATGATGCATATGTGTATGTATTAAAGTTGATAAGTTATGTTTGCAGTCTTCAATTTAAGCCGGCTGATTGCTGCCCGCAAGCGCGGCCACCCGCTCATTTACTATTTTACCTTCAAAAGAAATGCAGGTGCCCTTCACTATATCATCTGCGAAGTTGAGGTTCAGTCCGCCGTCTTTATCTATGATCAGCTTTGCGAAGTTGAGTACATTTTTACTGTACAGCTTGCTGGCGTCTGATGAAGCTGTTGCCGCAAGCGCGGAATCCCCTATTATGGTTACACCGCCATGCATTATCGTATTGTCGTTTTCTGTAAGGTCGGTGTTACCGCCGGTCACCGAAGCCAGATCTATGATCACTGAGCCATCGCGCATGTCTTCAATCATGGCTTTGGTAATAAGTATGGGCGCTTTCATCCCCGGAATTTGCGCTGTGGTAATAATAATGTCTGACTTGCGGGCATGCTCATGTATCTTTTCCCGCTGCTTGCGTTGGAAGTCCTCACTTTGCTGCACTGCGTAGCCACCGGCTTTTGATGCGTCTGCTGCACCTTCCACTTCCACAAACTTGGCTCCAAGGCTCATCACCTCTTCTTTTACCGCCGGCCGGGTGTCAAACACCTCCACCACCGCGCCAAGCCGGCGCGCTGTTGCTATTGCCTGCAGGCCCGCTACCCCGGCGCCCAGTATCAATACTTTGGCCGGTGGTATACTACCCGCCGCTGTCATAAACATAGGAAAATAACGGCAGTACTGAAACGCCGCAAGCAGTACGGCTTTATAACCCGCTATATTCGCCTGCGAACTCAGCACATCCATAGACTGCGCCCTTGTAGTACGCGGTATGGTGTCCAGGCTGAAAACGGTATTGCCCCTACCGGTCCAGGTTTGTACCATTTGGGGGTTGAAAAGTGGCTGATAGATACCCATAATAACGGTTCCGGCTTTCACCTCACCTACATTGGTTCCCTGTATTGTCAGCACCATATCAGCGGCGCTTCTTATTTCCTGTGCGCTTTTAATGGCCGCACCGGCATCAGTATAGGCTTTATCACTAAAAAACGCTGTGACGCCCGCGCCGTGCTCTATCCATACGGTAACGTTCATTTTTACCATGGCGGCTACAACTTCTGGTATCAGCGATACGCGGCTTTCCGGCGCCTGCTCTTTCAATACACCTACTATCATAATTATATTATGCTTTTTAAGGGCGGCAGTAAAATAGAAGTTTTATCCGAAATTTTCAACATTTACCTTCGAAAAATGTTAAAAAAAATAAATAAAGGCGCCACAAAAGCGCCTTTATTTATTAACTATTTTTCTGTTATATGCATTAACCCGCTACTTTTTCTTTCTTGCTCATTTCAGCCAATACTTTTTCCCACTTCCATGATGTATCCATCATTGCGCCAAGATCATAGTTTGTAGCCCAGCCCAGCACCTGCTTTGCCCGGTTGTTATTGGCATATACTTCTATTACATCTCCCGGGCGGCGCGGACCAACTTTATAGTTGAGCTTTTCTCCTGATACTTTTTCAAAGGCTTTTATCAGCTCTAATACGGAAACACCATCGCCTGAGCCAAGGTTAAATACTTCGCAGTTTGACTTATTCCTGTCTTCTATAATGTACTGTAGTGCCTTGGTATGGGCATTGGCAATATCCATTACATGAATATAATCGCGGATACATGACCCGTCACGGGTATCATAGTCGTTTCCAAAAACCGTCATTTCCTTACGCTTGCCTATGGCTGTCTGGGTAATGACAGGCACCACGTTCTCCGGCTTTTCCATAAACTCACCTATGTGCCCGGATGGGTGCGCACCCGCAGGGTTAAAATAACGCAGCAGTATGGTATTGAAATGTTGTTTTACCCTTGTAAAATCGCGGCATATCGCTTCACCTACCTGCTTGGTGCGGGCATAAGGCGATTCAGGCTCGGTAAACGGATCGTTTTCAACCACCGGCAGCTTCGTTGGGTTGCCATAAACCGAACAGCTGGAAGAGAATACGAAATTGTTAACATCAAATTCTTCCGCGCATTGCAGTATATTAATAAGGGAATTAAAATTATTTCTGAAATAAAGAATAGGATCATCAACCGACTCAGGCACTGATTTAAAAGCCGCGAAATGGATAACACCCACTATGTCCGGGTTCTCCAGGAAAATCGCTTCCGTATCATCAAGGTTGCACAGGTCAACCTTGTAATTCTTTACTGGCTTGCCCACCACCTTTTCTATACCCTGCAGCATTTTAAGCGAGCCGCGGGAAAGATCATCAACGGATATTACTTCAAAACCGTTCTCTATAAGGTCAACAATTGTATGACCGCCAATGTAGCCGCAACCACCAGTAACAAGAATTTTATTCATCAGAGGAAATATTTATACCGCAAATATAGGGGTTCCTTCAATTACAGCCAATGCGGGCAAAGGCTTAAGAAAAAGATAAACAGTACCAATATATTGAACCAGCGGTAATACATAAAAACAACTACCCCCAAATTCTATCCGGCTTTCAGGCCACAATAGCTTTTGGGGGCAACATTACTTACTATATTCTTCTAAAAAAACTACATCATTTCTATTACAACAGCACTTGCGCCGCCGCCGCCGTTGCAGATGCCCGCCGCGCCATACTTAGCACCCTTTTGAGCCAGTACGTTTATTAATGTGGTAATGATACGCGCACCACTCGCACCCAACGGATGGCCCAGCGATACCGCGCCGCCATTCACATTTACCTGCTCTGGTTTCAGGTTCATCTTCTGGCTGTTGACTATACCTACAGTGCTGAACGCCTCATTCAACTCAAAATACTGAATGTCTTCCATTTTCAGTCCTGCCTTGGCTACCGCCTTTGGCACGGCTAAGGCAGGCGATGTAGTGAACCACTCAGGGGCCTGCTCTGCGTCAGCATAACCTATCAGCTTAGCTATTGGCTGTATGCCTAACGCTTCCGCCTTTTCTTTGCTCATCAGCACCAATGCGGCCGCGCCGTCATTCATAGTGCTGGAGTTAGCCGCAGTGGCTGTACCTTCTTTACTGAATGCGCCGCGAAGACCAGCTATCTTATCAAACTTCACATTAAAAGGCTCCTCATCTTTTGAAAACAGGATAGGATCGCCCTTTTTCTGCGGGATAGCTATCGGTATTATTTCATTGTCAAACAAGCCGCCATTCACAGCCGCCTGGCTGCGTTTGTAGCTCTCAACCGCAAAAGCGTCCTGTTCTTCGCGGCTTATATTGCACTCTTTGGCGCAAAAATCAGCGGCGTTACCCATTGGGTAGTTATGATATACATCAGTAAGACCGTCTTTAGCCAGGCCGTCTATCATGGTTACATTACCATATTTGTTACCCCAACGCATGTTTTCACTGTAGAAAGGCACATTACTCATGCTTTCCATTCCACCCGCAACCACCACATCGTTATCGCCCAGCATTATAGATTGTGCACCCTGCATTACGGCTTTCATGCCGCTGGCGCAAACTTTATTTACGGTAGTACACGGCACACTGTCCGGAACACCGGCAAAGCGGGATGCCTGCCGTGCAGGAGCCTGGCCCAGGTTAGCCTGCAGCACACTACCCATAATCACTTCATTCACTTCATCAGCGCTCACACCGGCTTTTTCAAGAGCGCCTTTTATAGCTATTGACCCCAGCTTTGTAGCGGAGAAATCTTTTAAAGACCCGCCCCAGCTACCCAATGGTGTACGCACGGCAGATACTATATATACTTCTTTCATGAAATTTTGTTTATGGATGCAAAGGTATGAAAATGTAGGCTTATCTTATTTGGTTTATTCAACCGCTGCACTGCAACAAACTATAAATAATGAGTGAAGATAAATCGGAGCTACAGTTCTCCATGCAATTTATATGACGCTAAATTTAACGTCGCTTCCTTAATTGTTAATATCTCTGCCATAATCACTACCCATGCCAATATGCAGGGAACAGCTTTAATGACATAAGGAATAAAGATATGCTCGTGGATATAGGGAGGAAATATATCAGTTGAGGAAAGTGAGGTGAATATAAAAACTGTCCATAAAAGTACCTTGCAGCCTCTGCCACGCTTTCGCAAAAAATACCATATTCCAATGCCGACCATAACAATTACGTAAGTTGCGGACTCCGCTTTGTGGTTGAAAATAACTACCCAAACAAGCATATGGGCCAGCATCAAAAGCTTGTATGCGTCTTTTTTATATAATCTCCACCTCGTAAACGGCAAGAGAAACATTGCAATACCTACAATATTTACGAATGGCCTTACGCTTTCCCCTGCGCCAAACCATGTGTGCAGCCAACCCATTACTGATATCCCCATACAGGAGGCTTCATCAGCAATCATCATCTGTGCCCAGTTATGGTATTGCCACAAAAGCGTGTGTAATGGGGTTACTAATAGCGGAAGCGCTGCCATACCCGTTGCCAATATAACACACCATGCAATAAACCGACGTTTGCCAGGATAAAAGAGAAACAGGCAAAAAACAACTGCCCCGTATATTTTAATAAGAGCGGCCATAACTACCAGAAAGGCCGCAGCCTTTATCATCCCCTTTTCAAACATGCAGTAAGTGCCTATCATCAGCCCGGCCATTAAGGCATTGCTTTGCGAGTTCTGCATACTTGTGAGCAGCTCTAATAACACAAACCATAATAATACGGAGAGTGTCCGGTTGCTGTAAGGCAGTTGTCGTATAGCAACATACAACAATAATGCGTTTGCTGTGTTCCAGATAGTCAGCTGCACAATGTCTGGTAGCTTCACCAGCAGGCCCATAAGCAGTGCGAATGTCGGGCTGTATTTATATAAATCCCAATGCTCCGTATCATAAAAAATATACAGATTATGTCCTGCGATGAGGTGGTAAAATGACTGCCTGAAAATAACATAGTTATTATACAACGTATAAGGAGGGGCTATCGCTACGTTCGGGCTAAGTAAATAAAGCTGCAGGCTGGCACCCAGAGCCACTATTACATAGCAACAGAATACAATATGGCGCTTCAGGAAAAATTTACGCAAAGAAAAAAACATACAGGGCTAGGGATTAGGGATATTAAAGGAAATTTGGGCAAGCAATGAAGCGTGCGCTTATTACCCTTTGCATGGTGAAAAGACAACGTTACCAGGAAAAATTTATTGTGTGCAGAAAAGATAATGAGTATACTAATCGCACTTTGGGTTAAATAAATAAAACTGTATGGTTTCACCCACCAACAGCAATAGCCACTACCCTCCCGCAAAAATTGACACCATTATTGCTGCACAAATTTATGAAGGCG
>JACMPD010000102.1 GCA_014377675.1 Taibaiella sp. | reverse complement strand
TGTTTTGCTCCCGAGGTGTAGTAGGCGGCTTTTATGGCGTTCCTGTTTACTACGGGTGCCACCAGCTCGCCTATCATGGAGTAGAGTATTGACTCCGGCGTTTTCAGGAAGAATGAGGGGTTAAAAGCCTGGTAGCCAACAGCCGCTGAAATGCCCAGTGAAGGATAAAACCTGGCTTTGGCCACCTGTACATCCAGGTTGCTGGCGGTCAGTTCCAGTTCGGCCTTTTTTATGTCGGGCCTATTGGCGAGCAGCAGGGCCGGTATGCCTGCGCTCACCGGCGGTGGCACCAGGTTGCTGAAAGCGCCGTCATTTCTTTCAATGGTCTGCGGAAACCTGCCGAGCAAAAAATTGATCCTGTTCTCTGTGATAACGATATTCTGTTGAATATCGAATTGCAAACATCTTGTTTTAAACACTTCCGCTTCAAACTTTCGTACTGCCAGCTCAGTAACGCGTGCCGCTTCCTTCTGGTATTTTACTATTTCAAGGGCGTTGCTCTGTATGACAATGTTTTGCTTTACAATATCCAGCTGGTTATCCAATGCCAGCAGCTCGTAGTATGCGTTGGCTACTTCGGCCACCAGGTTGGTTACCACAAAGTTTTTACCTTCAGTGGAGGCAAGGTACCTGCTTACGGCGGCTTTTTTGGCGTTTCTGAGTTTGTGCCAGATATCCACCTCCCAGGTGGCGTAGGCGGCTAACTGGTAGTCAGGCAGCGGCTCCGGCGTTTCCCTGCCCGGGGCTATTTCTATGTTGGCTTCGCTGGCGCCGCGGCTGGTGTAGCGTGCGGCCTTGTCCACCCCGGCCACGCCCCTTATGCCCACTGATGGGAGGTATTCGCCCTTCCTTGCTCTTACTTCATTGCGGGCCATTTCTATTTCTCTCAGGGTAATGTTGAGTTCCTGGTTGTTTTTTAAGGCGGTATCTATGAGGGCCTGCAGGTAGCGGTCAGTAAAGTAGAGCTGCCAGTTTACCCTTCCTTCCCGCATGGTATCGGCGCTGCCGGCATAGGTAGCCGGCACTGCGCGGGAGGGCATTTTTTGTACCACCACGGGCATTTTACAGGCCGTGAAGGCTGCTGAAACAAGCGTTGCCGCCGCCCATTTATATATATTCATTGCTTATCTTTTTGAGTGTTGTCAGTTAATAGATTCATCACCATTTTTGAAAATCCTGAATTTCTTCCTCTTCTTTTTGTGTCCGAAGTTTTCGCTCAGCGGCACTTCATCTTCATCCTTTATCAGTTTGCGCCCGTTAGCCAGGCTGGCGAAGACGTAGTAAAGACCGGGAACCACGATAACCCCGAAAATGGTACCCAGCAACATGCCCCCCGCTGACGAAGCGCCAATGGTACGGTTGCCGATGGCGCCGGGGCCGGTGGCAAACAGTAACGGAATTAACCCGGCAATAAAGGCGAAAGAGGTCATTAATATGGGGCGGAAGCGGACTTTTGCTCCTTCAATGGCGGCTTCCAATATGGTGGCGCCCTGTTGTTGCTTCTGCACGGCGAACTCTACTATCAGTACTGCGTTTTTGCCCAGCAGGCCCACGAGCATTACAAGGCCCACCTGGGCGTATATATCGTTAGAAAGGCCCATTATTTTCAGCAAGAGCAGTGCCCCGAATATACCCGCAGGTAACGACAGGATAACCGCCAGCGGCAAAATGAAACTCTCATACTGCGCGGCAAGCACCAGGTACACGAATAGAAGTACAATGATGAATATATAGAGCGATTCATTGCCCCTGCCCACTTCGTCTTTTGAGAGGCCGAGCCAGTCAATACCATAGCCGCGCGGCAAGGTGGCCGCCGCTACATCCTGTATTGCTTTTATTGCCTCGCCGCTGCTGTAGCCTTTAGCGGGCGAACCGTTAATGGCTGATGAGGTGTACATATTGTAGCGGGTAATTTCATTGAGTCCCTGGGTCTTTTTTATCTTCATAAATGCCGAATAGGGCACCATCTCATCGCGGTTATTTTTTATGTACAGCTTCAGCACATCTTCGGGCAGCTGCCTGTATTCGGGGCCGGCCTGCACATAAACTTTGTAAAACATGGAGAACCTGATAAAGCCCTGCTCATAGGTACTGCCTATCAATACCGACAGATTGTCCATTGCTTTGCCTATGGTTACCCCTTTTTGCATGGCTGCTTTGTTGTCAATCTCCAGCTCATACTGCGGATAGTTAGCTGCGAAGAATGTGAACAACCCTGAGAGCTCTTTGCGCTTTCTGAGGGCCGCCATAAAGTCTTCATTTACTTTGCCGAAAGACTTGTAGTCCCCTGAATTGGTCTTATCAAGCAGGCGCAGGGAGAAGCCTCCTGCGGCGCCATAGCCCGGCACTGCCGGCGGCTCAAAGAACTCAATAGTAGCGCCGGGTATCACTTTGGCTTTTTCTTCCAGCTCTTCTATTATCTCTTTTACGTTGTGCTTTCTGTCAGACCAACCTTTCAGGTTTATGAGGCAGGTACCTGCATTAGAGCCCCTGCCCTCGGTAAGCACTTCATAACCTGCGAGCGCCGATACTGACTGCACCCCATCTACGTGCCGGGCTATCTCCTGCAGCTTTCGGGCAATGTCATTGGTGCGCTCAAGGGTGGAGCCGGGCGGCGTTTGCACAATAGCATAAATCATGCCCTGGTCTTCGCTGGGTATAAACCCTGTGGGCAGCGAAGCCGAGGTAAGATATATGGCCGCACAAAACAGCAGGAGCGCGCCGAACGTTACTGTTCTGCGGTTTACTATTACCGTAAGGAGGCTGGTGTAGCGGCCTGTAATTTTTTCAAATCCATTATTAAAGCCGTCGAGCAGGCGATTCATGGGTGTTCTTTTCCTGGGCTGGCCATGGGTGTTTTTTAATATCATGGCACACAGCACTGGTGTAAGCGTGAGCGCCACAAAGCCTGAAATGACAATGGAAGCCGCCATGGTAATAGAGAACTGCCTGTAGAATATACCCACCGGGCCGGTCATGAACGCCACCGGCACAAAAACGGCCGTCATTAAGAGCGTAATGGCTATAATGGCGCCGCTTATCTCCCTGAGTACTTTTTTCACAGCCTTTAGCGGGGTTATGTCTTCTTCAGCCATGGCTGTGTGCACGGCCTCCACCACCACAATGGCATTATCAACCACTATACCTATAGCCAGTACCAGCGCGAATAGTGTAATGAGGTTGATGGTGAGCCCGAACAGCTGCATGAATATAAATGCGCCGATAAGCGACACCGGCACTGCCAGCGTAGGTATGAGCGTGGAGCGCCAGTCACCCAGAAATAGGAAAACGACAATGGCCACCAATATAAACGCCTCAGTGAGGGTGTGTATCACTTTTTCAATAGAGGCATCGAGAAAGCTGGAAACGTCATAGCTTATCTGGTAATCCATACCCGGCGGGAATGAGCTTTTTTTAAGTTCTTCCAGTTTGGCTTTTACCTCCTTTATTACGTCGCTGGCATTGCTGCCGTAGGTTTGTTTCAGGGTAATGGCGGCTGAGGGGTGGCCATCCATGTTAGAGTAAATGTCATAAAACTCGCTGCCTAGGTCTACATCAGCTACTTCGCTCAGGTGTAGCAATTCCCCGTCGGCTTTAGCCCTGATGATGATGTTTTTGTATTGCTCTGCGGTGTTGAATCTTCCCTTATAGGTCAATACATATTCGAGCGACTGAGAGCGCATACCTGATGCCTGGCCTATCCTGCCGGGGGAGCCTATTATGCTTTGCTCAGCAAGAGATTTCATCACCTCTTCGGTTGATACGTTGTAGGCTCTCATTCGGTCGGGCTTCAGCCACACGCGCATGGCGTACTGCCTGCTGCCCAGTATTTTAGCGCTGCCCACACCCTTCAGCCTGCTTAACTCCGGTATTATGTTTACCCCTGCAAAGTTGTAAAGGAATTTCTCATCTGCTTTAGCGTCTTTACTATAAAGGTTTACATACATGAGCATGTTAGGGCTTGTATAGCTCACCACAAGCCCTTCGCGCTGCACCAGCTCAGGCAGCAGGTTGGTTACCTGCTCTATTCTTGTCTTTACGTTCACCATAGCCTGGTTAGGGTCAGTACCCAGGTCAAAAATGACCTGTATGGTAGCCTCTCCGGCACTGGTGGCGTCAGAGGTCATGTACTTCATGCCTGGTGTGCCGTTGATTGCCTTTTCCATCTGTATCAGTACCGAATTGACTAATACATCAGCACTTGCGCCGGGGTAGGCTATACTTACCACCACCATTGGTGGGGCTATTGATGGGAACTGTGATACCGGCAGCGTATTGATGGCCAGTAAGCCCATGAAAATAATAACCAGGGACAGTACTATTGCCAGTACCGGCCGCTGAATGAATTTACTAAACATTGTATATCTTTTTTTAGTGGTGAGTTTATTCCGCCGGTAATTTCAACCTGCCTATTACTGATAAGGGCGCCTCGTAAGCGTAAGTGATCTTGTCATTTTCCTTTACTTTACGCAGTCCTTCCAGCAGTATTTTATCGTTTTCAGTTATGCCGGAGCCTACTATGTATATATCCTCCATATCAGCTGTAACTACTATTTCCCTTGCTTTCACGCGGCTGTCATTGCCTACCACATATACATACTTTTTGTCCAGCACTTCAAAGGTTGCTTTTTGCGGAATGATGAGCGCGTTTTTCACGGCTGTGCTTACCAGGATACTACCTGTTTCACCATGGCGGAGCAGGGCATGGGGGTTAGGAAAGGTTGCCCTGAAGGGGATGTTACCCGTTTCGTTGTCAAAGTCAGCTTCTATAGTTTCCACAATGCCGGGGTATTCAAACTGCCTGTGATTCGCCATTACAAGGTTTACATTCAACATGCCGTTATTTTTAGTGCTGTCTTTATAGTCAAGATATTCGGCTTCAGGCACGTTAAAATAAACCCACATCTTACTATTGTCAGAGAGGGTGGAAAGGAGGTCGCCCTCTTCCACCAGGCTGCCCGGCCTTACGGGGAACCGGTCGATAATACCATCAAACGGCGCCCTTATCTCGGTAAAGCGGAGGTGTATCTGTGTCAGTGCCAACTCAGCGTTGGCTTTATCCAGCTTTGCTTTGGTCATCGCAAGCTCATTTTTAGCAACTATATTGCGGTCAGAGAGTGACTTTGTATTCTGATATTCAATTTCGGCGAGCTTTACTTCAGCCTGAGCTTTATTAAATTCTGCTTCGTAGAGTGTGGGCATTATCTGAAACAGCAGCTGTCCCTGCTTCACAATACTGCCTTCATCAACATATATTTTCTGCAGGTAACCTTTTTCCTGGGCTCTGAGCTCAATATGTCTTATAGATTTTATCTGGCATACATATTGGTTCACAATAGCGGTATCCATTTTTAACGGGTTGGTGACTAACAGTTTTTGTTCGGCTTCTTTTTCTTCTTTTTTTGTATTGCAGCTGGCGTGGCACAACAGCACACACATGCCCAATAGCATGAACAGTTTATTCATAATAGTTTTGTTCTTAAGGAAATGATTATTTGGCCGGGAGAGATGCGGCTGGTGGTAAAATGGCGCTATACGGCGCTGCCATTCAGCAATATGCCAAATAGCCAGGGGCAGTATAACAGGAAAGAAACTGAGATGATGCTGCGCTAAAACGCGGCCGGACCTGAGCGCGGATTACTCACACCCTTATTACGCGGAAAAGAATATAAATGGATGTGGAACTGCAATAAAATCTGTTGCCGGAAAAATAATTGCCGGACAATAGGGCGGAGATAACATTTAAAAACCTGGGCTGTGATAAAGCGGAAAGACAGTAGCCGGTTCTTGCAAATTTAAGGAAAGCGGTGTGTTCATCTTCATCGTCATCTTCGTCTTCTTCTACGTTAAGGTTTATTTTATTCCTGTTTTTGTCAATAACAAGTACCGCAGGGGCTACGGTTGCGCTTTTTGATAAGAGCAGTGTAGCGGGCTTTATGGCGGTAAGTGCCGCAGGGTAACTATATAAGTCTGACTTTGCAAATGCAAAACCATCCGCGCCAATTATAAAAAAATAAAGTAGTATGACTAACCTGAACAACAACTTCATAGAGACGTAAAGATACATAACCTTATAATAAAAGCGGAAATGATAAAGTTAAAATTCAATAGTTTACCCAACAACTTTGCTAAGGCGCAGTTATCTATGCAACAATATTATAACGTTGATTTTTATTGTATTTATAATAATGCCTTTTAAGGGCACATGGTATGGTGAACTATTAATTTAACAGCCCAACCCTTCTTATTGGCACACTATTTTAGTTACTTTTTTAAAAACAAATACTATGAATACCAGGTGGAGTAACACAAAGAGGATAATAAACGTGTCTAATCGCCTGCCTGTTAAGCTTGCTGTTGTTGACAACCAGCTTACTTACCAGCAGAGCGAGGGCGGGCTGGCCACCGGCCTGAGCAGCGTATTTACTGAGTATAAAAATATATGGCTTGGGTGGCCTGGTGCTGTAATAGCTGAAAACGAACAGGTAAAAATTACCTCTGATCTTGAGGTAAAGAATCTCTACCCTGTGTTTCTTACCCAAGAGGAAATCAATAATTTTTATGAGGGTTTTTCCAATGAAACCATCTGGCCGCTTTTCCATTACTTCCCCAGCTACACCAAGTATAACCAGGAACACTGGGAATCTTATATAAGTGTTAACCGCAAATTTGCGGATGAAATAATACTACATGCCACACCTAATGACACCATATGGATACATGATTACCAGCTGATGCTGGTGCCGGCCATGGTGCGGGCAGCACTGCCTGATGTTACCATTGGTTACTTTCAACATATCCCCTTCCCTGATTATGAAATTTTCCGCTCCCTGCCATGGAAGAAGGAAATACTAACCGGGCTTCTTGGTGCTGATGTTATCGGTTTCCAGACAACAGATGATGAGCGCCACTTTACAAGCACTGTGAGCAGGATACTGAACATGGATGCTTATAATAGTGAACTTTATATTGACGGCCGTATTGTTGGCGTTCACGCCTTCCCTATCAGCATTGATTATAAAAAATACCGGGAGCTTGCGTTTAGCACTGCCGCTATAGGCCACGCTGAACGCATCAGTAAATCAATAAGCACTAAAATAGCGATTTCCATTGACAGGCTCGACTACAGCAAGGGCATATTGCAGCGCCTACAGGCTTACCGGTTGTTTTTAGACCAACACCCTGAGTGGCACCATAAGATAACGCTTATACACCTTGTAGTGCCGTCGAGAGATACGGTTGAGCAATATTCACAGCTGAAAGATGAAATGAACCAGCTGATAAGTGATATAAATGGTAAGTATGCAACTATAAGCTGGCAGCCGATACAGCACTTTTACCGCTCAGTGCCACCGGAAATGCTCTCTGCACTGTATACAACCGCAGACCTGGCACTTGTGACACCGCTTAGAGATGGTATGAACCTGGTAAGCAAGGAATATGTGGCTGGTAATGTTTCATCAAGCGGTGTACTGCTGCTAAGTGATTCAGCGGGTGCAGCTAAGGAACTTACCGAGGCGCTATTGCTTAACCCAAATGATATACAGGACTTCGCTAATAAAATATATGAAGGGCTGAACATGCCGCTTGAGGAAAGGAAAAGACGCATGACAGCCATGCAGCAGACTATAGAGAAGGCAGATATTTTTAAATGGGCGGCCAGCTTTATGAAATGCCTGAATGATACGATAACCAAGCAGCGGCTACACGTATGCACACCGGTAGATGCAGACATAGTGAAGAAAATAGAGCGTCAATACGCCGCAGCCGAAAGCAGACTTATACTGCTTGACTATGACGGCACGCTTGTTCCGTTTTTTAAAAAGCCGGAACACGCTTTCCCTGACAGTGAACTGCTGGGCATACTGCGCCAGCTATCCGCTGATGCCCATAACAATGTAGTAGTGATCAGCGGCCGGGACAAACCAACCCTTGATAAATGGCTGGGCCACCTGCCACTGGATATAATAGGCGAACACGGAGCCTGGTATAGGGAAAAAGGCAGTAAGTGGCTTGCGCTGCAGGGTATAAACACTGACTGGAAAGAGCTGGTGCATAAGACCTTCGCCGAGTACACAGGCTCTATTCCGGGGTCTTTTGTTGAAGAAAAGGCGTATTCATTAGCGTGGCACTACCGTGCAGCGGACAAAGACATATCTGATAAAAATGTACCTGCCTTGTTGTATGAACTTCATGCCGCGCTGGCGAGTGAGGGGCTTGACATTTTACAGGGCAATAAAGTGATAGAGGTGAAAAGTAATAAGTTTAATAAAGGTATAGCGGCTCAAAAGCTGATGAACGCGGGCAGTTATGATTTTGTAATGGCTATAGGCGATGACTGTACTGATGAGGATATGTTTAAAGTGCTGCCAACAAACAGTGTGTCAATAAAGGTGGGCGCCAATATATCAACGGCAGTATATTGCCAGAGCTGCCATATTGAAGTACGTTCCCTGCTGCACGAAATTTATAATACTTCCGCAGAGTTTTCAGGTAACACGAATGTAGCGGCCTGAAACGGCTTTCAAAGAAAAACACATTTTAGTCCTATTGAGGGTATATAAGAACGAAGCTGAGTTGCCTGCTCTGTTGTCTTTTAACAATATAAAAGCAGCAGGGCGGCTTCTCAAACAAGAGTTGCGGTTGGCGTTGCATAAGGCCTAATAATAACGTTCCATGGTGATACCATAGGTAAACAGGGTGTTTTCTTTATTGGTAATGTTGTACCGGTTGTAGGTAAAGCCGGTGGTAAGTGTGAGCCATTTCCGCACCCTGAAATCAAGGCTCATGTTCGACTTTACAATATAATCAGCGCCCGAGCGGAGCGATTGCTGATGATAAACCGCACCGCTGAATGACAGCAAATCAATAATTTTGAAACGCAGTTGTACCCGTAGTGAATTACGGTACGTGCTGTAAACATTCCTTACCGTGTCTTTTAAGTTAATATCACTGCGCTCATATAGTACGCCTTCACTTACATTTAAGTGCATGGTGGCTCTGTCAAGAATATTATAAGCAGCACCTACACCCACCTGGTACTGGTGATTTACCTTTAGTGAATAACTGGCCATATATGTACCTAAACCCCAGTAATAAAGGTGTGGTATAGTCTTGTAGATATTAAAGTCAAGCGATGAATTGAAGTCATTATTACTAATGTTGTTTTGCTGTATGCCATAGACCCAGTTGGCGACAGCGTTCAGCGAAATATCTTTTTTCTTTACTGAAAATTTGGTGGTGTTGTAGGTAATGTAAGAGCTGCTTGTATTGGTATTGTTAACAGTACCCGTAGATATGACTGCAACATAATAGTGGGTGCTGTCATTAAACTGGGCGTGCGCACCCCTGCACCCTAAAAGGAGCAGAACTAAAAACGTGGCTAATTTAACTTTGGAGCCTGACACAATGTTGGTTGAATGGTAAGGTGCAATATTATTAATAAAGCCGGCAATTCAGAGAAATTGCCGGCTTTATTAAATGTAAGCAGTAGCTATTATTCACCCGGTACACGGTCAGTGGCGTCATGGCCTTCCAGTTTCACCAGCTTGTTATATATGCCCATCAGCAGAAGTGGCGCCGCCCATTGCCCTACAAACAAAGCGGTGTGGCTTTTTTTCATACCCTTGAGTGCTAATGATACGCCCATAGCACCGAGTGCTGCTATCAGGAACACGTCTGAGGGTATTTTCGCGGTTTGTTTTTCTATGGTTTTTGTTACTTCGCCTTCTTTGTAATCTTGTTTGTTAGCCATGGCTTTTTCTTTTAAAAATGAAAGTTATAACCAGAAGTATTAAAATTGATGCCAGCAACCGATTGCTGTATTGGGTATGTATTAATGCTGCTCGCCTTTATAAATTTGTGGAATAATTTCAGCGATTGAGTTTTATTTAAAGCAGAAATAAGAGGCAGCGGAGGGAAAGACCATACTCATTTATATTTGTTAAATATTTTATTAATTTATATTACCTGCACTGAAAATCATAACTTCGCGGCAAATAAATACAATGAAGGTATTTTACGCCCTGTTATCCCTTCTTTTTATTACGCAACACACCTATGCCGCTGGCTATTGCCGGCCAACGCCTACCTACCCGGGAGATATTTGCGGTGGATACCGCATAGATATAGGCCTGTTCAAGCTTGCGGGCTATAGCGGTACTATAATTGACAGTGCCAACTGCGACACTACAGGCTACCTTGACCAAACCGCAATGTCTTGCCAGTTGTATGCCGGCACTACTTACACAGCTACACTTGGCACCAATGCCATACACTATACCATGAATTCGCAGGCATGGATAGACTATAACGACGACAGTGTGTTTTCAGCCAGTGAAGCGGTAAACGGATACACGTACTACACGGGTATGTATAATTTATTGCCGCTGATGATACCTTATTCTGCACCGCCGGGCAGCCACCGGCTGAGGCTTGTAGCTACAGTTGACTCTCCAGGTCATACTTACCCGTCTATAGACCCGTGCATGTATGGCTACGCGCTGGGGGAATGCCGGGACTATACCATTACTATTGCGCCGGGCACCTCCTCAACACCATGCAGCGGCATACCGGCACCGGGTACCATACGTGCAGCAGTAACCGGCTTGTGTAACACTGATACACTGCGCCTTACTGACAGCGGGTATTCCGCGCTTTCCGGCATCAGCCTACAGTGGTATTCCGCACCAGACATAGCATCAGGCACGTGGGCAGTTATCCCGGGGGCTACAAATGCTACGTATACCGTTCCCCTGCCCGGTACTACTACCTTCTACTACCAGCTTGTTACCTGCGCTAACGGAGGCTTGACCTCCTGGTCTAATTTCGATTCGGTGATTGTGAACAAAATCTCAGGCCACATCAGCTACAGCGGTGCCACACCTGATACGGCAGCGCTGAAAGTGGTGCTCTACCAGCTCAGTAGCGGCGCCAGTCGTTTCCTCCCCATTGATTCGGTTATCACCTGTAATGATGGTGGCAGTCAGTACTATAGTTTTAACGCCCCGGTAACTACCCTATACCAGACCATAGTCAAAACCAACGATGTTTCTTCATCCGGCGCGGGTACTGCGGGCTATGTGCCCACTTATCATAATTCATTTCATCACTGGAGCCTGCCTTCAGGCCCTGATTATATAAGCCATGGGGCGGGTTATACTGACACCACAGCTATATCTATGGTGCATGGCACAGCTACAGCCGGCACCGGTGCCATAAGCGGTTACATATACACCGGCGCAGGCGCAGGCTACACAGGTAGTGAGCCGCATCAAGCCAATGAACTAGTGTACCTGGAAGACACTTCAACCCATGTAATCACCTACGGATATACTAACGGAGCGGGCGCTTATTCATTCACCAATATAGGAGACGGTGTGTACTACATTTTCCCTGAGGAAATAAATTTTGGCAGTTACCACTCTGCGCCACTGGTACTATCGTCAGCAGGCACGGGAGCATACACGGGAGTTAACTTCAAGCGCGATACCGTTAACCGGCGAATAAAGCCAATAACCACTGCGGTAGAGGAAGTAAGCCCGGCGGCATTTACAATAACGCCAAACCCGGCGGGGAGCCGTATTACCATTAATATCGCAGGTTTGCAGGCGGAGGCGTATGTTACTATAACAGACCTGATGGGCAGGGAAGTGTACCACGCGCCGCTTACAACGCCGGAGATTGCACTGCCTGTGCTTACCAACGGAGTTTACCTACTTAAACTGAACAGCAGCCGGGGCACTTATACACAACGGTTAATGATAGAGCGGTAAGGGTATACTAACTTACAGTTTGACGCGATGAAAACCAAGTGCCAACGATAAATAAAGGCACCTTTCAAACCATGGAAATACCCTGTTTACCGACCTGCTTCCACATTTTGCCGAAATAACTACAGCGTTTTGTGGTGGGTGGCGTAAATTTGCCGGATAATATTATATTTTCATGATACAACGTTTACGTTATATTGCTGCTCTGGCTTTCGCCGCCACCTCATTTGTTGCGGCGGCGCAGATAAAAATAAGCGGTAAAGTAGTGGACAAGGCCGAAAAACCCATAAAGGGCGCTAATGTATACCTTGATAATACCATTGACGGCGGCACATCAGACAGTCTTGGCAACTTTACCTTTACCACTACTGAGACCGGTAGCCAGACCCTTGTGGCCACTGAAATAAGCCATGAAAACATGGGCCTGCCACTGGTACTGGTGCATGATACCAGCGATATAGTGTTGCACATGAACAGTAATAAAGTGTATGACCTTGATGTGGTGACCATAACCGCGGGCTCATTTGACGCTTCAAATGACAAAACGAAAACAGTACTAAAACCGCTTGATATTGTTACCACTGCAGGGTCTAACGGAGATATAGTAAAGGCGATGCAGATGCTGCCCGGCACACAGCAGCCCGGCACTGAAAACGGCTTGTTTATCCGCGGCGGCGATGCGGCAGAGGCAGCAATACTGGTTGACGAAACGGTGGTGCAGAGTGCCTTTGTAAGTGGCCCTCCGGGGCTGGCTACCCGCAGCAGGTTTGGGGCGTTTCAGTTCCAGGGCATGTCGTTCAGCAGTGGCGGCTACAGTGCCAAATACGGCCAGGCACTTTCAGGCGTGCTGGGGCTGACCAGTAATGACCTGCCTGATAAAAGCAATGTGAACCTGGGCATTAATATAGCAGGCGTGTATGCCTCAGGCACCAAAAGATGGAAAAACAGCAGTTTTGATATTGGTGGTAACTACAGCAATATTAGCCCGCTGTTGTGGCTGGCGTCCAATAACTTCAGTTTCTACAAGGTTCCGGTAAGTGCGGGCGCCAACGCGCGGTATGTATGGACACCCAACAAAAACGGCATTTTTAAAGCCACATTTACCACCACCTATGGTATCAGCGGCATTGGTATACCTAACCCGGCGGCAGGCTCCACTGACACCGGCAATATAATGGCCCGCGAAAGTGACCCCGTTAACTTTGTAACGAAAAATACCTATTACTTCGGCACGGCGTCTTATAAACAGATGTATAAGAACAAGTATATGCTCTACACGGCGGCGTCTTATAGTTATGATAAAAATGATAACTCGTTCGGGCAGACGGGGATGAAGCAGAATGAGTACAGGGGGCAATTCAGGATAGAGGGTAAAAAATATATATCCGGCCGTATGAACCTGTTGCTTGGTACCGAGCTACAACGTTTCGGGATAGAGAAAAATATTTCTGCCTCGGCATTCGTGCTTAACCAGGAGTTTGAAGAGACACAAGCGGCTGTATTTACTGAACTGGAGTGGACGCCTATCTACTGGCTGGCCGTAAAGCCCGGCCTGAGGTATGAACACAGCGCCCTGCTCAATGCGGACAAAATAGCGCCGAGGTTTTCGGCTGCTATTAAAACTACCCGCCACAGCCAGGCCTCGCTCGCAGGCGGTATATTTTACCAGAACCCGGGCAGTAACTACCTGCTTTCTGGCTTCAGGCCAGGTATGCAAACCGCCATACACTACATAGCTAACTGGCAGTGGACAAGGACTGACCGCACCCTGCGGCTGGAGGGGTACTACAAGAGCTACCAGGACCTGGTAAGGGAAAATGTGACCCGTTATGACCCCAACAGGTACCGCTTTATATCGCCGGCGGCGGTGATAGACAACAGCGGCAATGGCTACGCACAGGGGCTGGAGCTCTTCTGGAGAGATAAAAAAAGTATAAAGAACGCTGACTACTGGGTATCATACAGTTACATAGATACCCGCAGGCTGTATGAAAATTTTCTGGCATCAGCAACGCCCACTTTTATAGCGAAGCACAACGTAAGCCTGGTGGGCAAGTATTTCGTAACCAAGTGGAACACGAACTTCAGCGCCACCTACAGCTTTGCGAGTGGCTACCCTTACTTTGACCCTAATAAAACCACCGCTGACTTTCTTAAAGATAAGACACCGGTTTTTAATAATACCGCGCTTACCGTGGCCTACCTGCACTCCTTTCGTAAGTGGTTCACAGTGTTTTACCTGAGCGTTGATAATGTGCTGAATACACACAATATATATGGCTACCGCTTTAAGCAGGAGGCAACCGGCTACTACACCAAAACGCCTATTGTACCCGGCCTTTACCGCACCATATTTTTTGGGGTGAACGCATCGCTGACACAGTTTAAAAAAGATGAACTGTAAAGCCGGTGCGCCGTGCTGTGTAAAAAGCGGCACCGTTATTGATTATACTGTAACTACATAAAACAAGTAATAAAAAATGAGAAAATTGATGCTGATGAGCGCGCTTGCGCTTTCCGTAATGAGCGTACAGGCTCAGGATTATAAAAAGCCCCTTTACAATACCTGGCAGGCGTTTGATACGCTGCCAGTACTGAATGCGCACGATGCCAAGCTACAGCAGGCAAACAAACTGGGCCTTATAGCCAAAAAATGGCCGAATGAGTGGGCACCCCACTTTTATGTGGCACTCAGCAAGGCTATGATGTCTTATGACGAAAAAGAGATAGCCCGGCATGACGCTGTGCTTGACGAAGCTGATAAAGAACTGGAAGAAGCGGTAAGCATACTGGGCAAGCAAACGGATGAAACCTATGTACTGGGGGCTATGATAGCGAATTCACGCATGGCCGCTGACCCTATGAACCGCTGGCAGAAGTATGGCAAAATATTCAGCGATGACCTGGATGCGGCAAAAAAGATAAACCCATCAAACCCGCGCATGTACTACCTGAAAGCCATCAGCACCATGTTTACACCAAAGGCTTTTGGTGGTGGCAAAGCCAACGCACTGCCTTATTTTGAGAAGGCGCAGGGCTTCTTCGCTGTTGAAAAAGAAGATGATATCACCAAGCCATTTTGGGGTAAAAAACCCAACGCTTTATTCCTGGCAGAGTGTAAAAAACCGGATAGTGAAAAATAAGGTATTGATAGTGAGCAGGTAAGAGACGATAGTACTTTGTGGCACGATAGTTTATATCATTAAGCAGAGATGTTTAGAATTTTCCCTTCTTATTAGCTTCATATATTTTCCCACCTACAGGGGCCGATGCGGATAGCACCGGCCCCTGAGTTCTTTAGGTTTTATCCGGTAACGATTGCCAGGCGCGGGTTTCGCTGTATGACGTGCTTTGGCCCATTAAACAGTAGTTTCATCAAAGCCTCCTTGCGGCTTTACGACTTTTAAGATATTGATAGGTAAATAGTGTGGGGACAGGACGCTTTGTGGCACGATAGTTTATATTGGTAAGCAGAGATGTTTAAAATTTTCCCTTCTTATTAGCTTCATATATTTTCCCACCTACAGGGGCCGATGCGGATAGC
>JACMPD010000101.1 GCA_014377675.1 Taibaiella sp. | reverse complement strand
ATTAAATACCAACTATGGCCAGAGGTATTTTAATTTTAATGCTGTTTAATTTGAGTAGCTGGTCGGCTTTGGCTAACGACAACAAATGCGAGTATCACTATTTCAGGGACAAACGTATCTCGACGGCTACCTGCTATGAAAAGAGTAATTTCGGCAAAGCTACCGCCTACAACAAAACAGGGGAAATAATATACGAAAAAAAATATACGAAAAGTTGCAGGTCATAGCTACGTTGTTTTTTCCTATTGCCCTACAGGTGCCGTAAGTAAGGCTGAGTGGCACGATGCGGCTGACGGAGGTATACAATGGTATAGCTCGATTACAACTTTCGGTGAAGATGGCACCATTACTAATGTGAGCAATAATTACTACGACAATACACTCACATTACTGCGCTGGGAACCAGATGAACGAAAAACTATGGTGCAAAAACCCTCCTTTCCTGAAACGGTGAAATGCGCGGTAATTTATTCTAGCGAATTTTGGTTCATTAACAAAACTAAAAACGAAATAATAGTCCATGCTGACCACCGGGCTGCGGTGAATGAATCCCGGACTATAAAAATGCAAGGGGGCGATACCTTGAAAGGTGGCGGCTATATTCTTGCACAAATTTTTGAAGAGCCCTCAAAGCGTTATATTTTTTCTGTAGTACCGTTAACCGGCCACAAAAGATATACAATTAAACTACTAAAATCAGAACGGACAAACACTGAGGTTACCAGGTATTACTATGTGATAAAGTAGTAATGACCAGCAAAACATAGACCGGTGCCGATTCACAAAGCATTTCAGACACGCGAGTAATAATAGAAAAAAGGACTATTTACTATCGCTGTTAAAACAGTAATAATAAATAGCCCTTTACATTTCTTAATTTGCTTCGCCTAAACTGCAACCATCATTTCGCGGATAGCCGTCATTATCTTCATCGCTACATCATTGGCTTTCGCCTCTGTTTCGCTTTCCGAATAAACCCGTATAATAGGCTCTGTATTGGAAGTACGGAGGTGTACCCAGTCGTTCTCGAAATCTATCCTTAACCCATCTTCAGTATTAATGGGTTGAGCGGCGTACTTCTTTTTTATTTCTTCAAAAATCACTTTTACATCAGTATCCTCAGGCAGGTCGATTTTATTTTTTGAAATAAAATAATTTGGATACGTGTTTCGCAACGCCCTTACAGAGAGACCCGTGCGGGCAAGGTGTGTAAGAAACAGAGCTATGCCTATTAGGGCATCGCGACCATAATGCAGCTCAGGCACTATAACCCCTCCATTGCCCTCACCGCCTATTACGGCATTCACTTCTTTCATTTTCTTAACCACATTCACCTCACCTACAGCGCTGGGATAGTATCGCCCACCATGCTTTTCGGTAACATCTTTCAGAGCGCGGGTCGATGATAAGTTAGAAACCGTATTGCCTTTTTTGTTGGTAAGAATGTAGTCCGCTATGGCCACCAGCGTATATTCCTCACCAAAAAGAGTGCCGTCTTCGCATACAAAACAAAGCCTGTCCACATCGGGGTCAACAGCTATGCCAAGGGTAGCTTGCTCTGCTTTAACAGTATTACAAAGGTCAACCAGGTTTTCCGGCAGCGGCTCCGGGTTGTGGGCGAAATGACCCGTAACCTCACCATTAATAACCGTTACCTGTGTAACACCAAGGGCATTCAGCAACGGCGGTACAGATAACGATCCCGTTGAGTTGACGGAATCAAGCACTACTTTATAGTTCATTTTCCTGATGGCGGCCACATCAACGAGCGGATGCTCCAGGATAATTTTAATGTGCTTGTCAATATAAGAATCATCTAAAGTCAACTCCCCTATCTCATCTATTTCCGCGTATACAGGTTCTGCCTTTTCGGCGTAGTCCAGTATCCATTGGCCTTCTGCGGCATTCAGAAATTCGCCTTCATGGTTCAGCAACTTGAGGGCGTTCCATTGTTTGGGGTTGTGGCTGGCGGTGAGTATTATGCCTCCGCCGGCCTTTTCCATTTTAACAGCCATTTCTACCGTTGGGGTAGTGCTCAGGCCCAAATCAATAACATTGCAGCCAATACCCTGCAGGGTGGCGACTACAAGGTTGCGCACCATGCCGCCTGAAATTCGCCCGTCACGGCCAACTACTATTGTGTTATTAGTACCCTGTGCTGCTACCCAGGCACCATATGCGGTAGTGAATTTCACCACATCAATAGGCGTTAAGCTCTTGCCCGGTTTGCCTCCGATAGTTCCCCTTATTCCTGAAATGGATTTTATTAATGCCATATAATATAGTCGTATTAAAAATATTAATGTTAAATATACCTCGTTACACTGCCCGGGATTGTATTTTATTTTCTCTTTACACAGCAGCTGCCGACACCTTACTCTTTCTTTGCTGCAGACTTCGCGCCTCCGCATTTTTTTGCAGCTTCTTTGCGGTATTCATGATGAGGCGTATAGTCGGGGCCTCCTATTTTTACAGCGAGGTCATAATTTTCAATCGCCTTTTTACAATTATTCAATTTGTAATAGGCATAGCCCGCATTATTAAAAGGGATAGGATTCTTCCGGTCCCGCTTAATTGACTCCTGAAAATCAGTTATGGCCTCTTTATATTGTTTTAACTGAATCTTGGAAATACCCCGGTTATTATACGCCTTTGCGTTTTCAGGGTCAAGTTTTAAAGCGGCGTTGTAGTCATCAATGGCCTCCATGTGTTTTTTAAGGTCATCTTTAGCACGCCCGCGGTTGTCATACGCCTTAGCATTTTTAGGGTCAAGCAATAATGCGACATCATAATCTTTTATAGCTTCTTCATGTTGCTTGAGTTCATTTTTAGCGGTGCCCCTGTTGTCATATGCCCTCGCATACTTCGGATCGAGCTTTATGGCGGCAGTATAATCTTCTATCGCTTCCTCAAATTGCTTCAGCTTTATCCTGGTAATGCCCCGGTTATTGTAGGCTTTGGCGTTTTTAGGGTCAAGCGCAATAGCGGCGTCATAATCTTTAAGCGCCTCCTGATATTGTTTCAGATCGTCATGTGCACTTCCCCGGTTAAGGTAAGCCGCAGTAAGTTTTGGGTCATACTTTATAGCTTCAGAATAGTCGGCTATTGCTTGCTCGTAGTGCTTGAGGTCGTTATGGGCACTACCGCGGTTGCAATAAGTTATAGCGTCTTTAGGGTCAAGCCTGAGTGCCGCAGTATAGTCTTCAATTGCTTCATCAAATCTCTTTAGTTCTTCCTTTGCGTTTCCCCTCAGAAAATAAAGGTTTGGCACTTTGGCGTTCTGCTTTATAGCCGCGCTCAGGTATACTATTGCGGAGTCAAATTTCTTTTTGTTATAGAATTCCCGGCCTTTATTACCAAGTTGGGCCATTGTCTGCGCGTTGCCAGCCGCCGGCAGGCCGACCGCTAATACCAGAAAGAAGGATAGTCGTTTTAGATGTTGCATTATTAAATTTTTTAATTAATCATTTTCGTCTGAAAATCAACTTAAAGGCAATCAGTAAAAATCACGATACTAATTAAGTAATTAAGAGGTCAAGATACTAATTTTCATGTTACTGGTGGTAATAAATCCAAAAATATAACTCGAAAACAATGCGCAACACCCCCACGCCATTTACCGGCAGTTAATAAAACGCGGCTGCAGACCGGCCATCAAAGCCTGCATATTTTCCTTACTTTTGATGTAATGATAGCACAACAAAAGCAGCATGTTATTGGCATTACATGCCCTTCGGGATATGTTTCCGCTGAGCGGGTGGCACACGCCGTTACTGTGCTGCAAAGCTGGGGCTACAAAGTAGTGACGGGTAAAACGGTAGGCAACGAACATCACTACTTTTCAGGCACCGACGAGGAGCGCCGGGCTGATCTGCAGCAGATGCTTGACGACCCTGCCATTGATGCCATAATAATGGGCCGCGGCGGCTATGGCATGAGCAGGATAATAGATTTGATTGACTTTACGCAGTTCGCCATCAGCCCAAAATGGATATGCGGTTTCAGCGACATAACCGTACTGCACAACCATATACATGCTCACTATGGCATACCTACGCTGCACAGCCCCATGTGCGGCCACTTTAAACCCGGAGGGGAGCTCAATGCGGACCTTATTTCGTTAAAAAACGCGTTGCAAAGTATCCCTCAAACGTATACTACAGCACCCGCGCCGCTCAACCGTGCCGGTACAGCCGAGGGCGAGTTGACCGGTGGGAACCTGTCTTTACTGGTGCATACCATTGGCACGGATTCAGCCGTTGATACAACAGGAAAGATATTGTTTATTGAAGATCTTGGCGAACACCTCTACCATATTGACCGTATGATGCTGCAACTGAAGCGCGCCGGTTTATTAAAGCAATTGGCCGGGCTGCTTTTAGGTGGCTTCACTGACCTGCAGGATACCGAGCGGCCATTTGGACAATCAGTTGAGGAAATAATACTGGACAAAGTGCGGGAGTATTACTACCCCGTTTGCTTCAACTTTCCCGCGGGCCATCAGGAAGTTAACTTCACACTGACGCTGGGTGTAAAGCACTCCCTGAGCGTAGATGCAAAAGGCGGCACACTTGTAAATTATGTTTAATACCCTGCTTCTTTCCAGGCCTTCATGCCACCAGAGAGGTTGATGAGGTTGTGAAAACCCATAGTTTCAAGGCGCTGTATGGCTATAACGCTCCTGATGCCCTTTTCGCAATAAAGCACCACATCGCCTTCACGGGGTATCTCATCAATGCGTGGCAGCAACCCACTTGTGGGTATATGGCTGCCACCTATATTATATAGCTCCCGCTCCCAGTCTTCCCTTATATCTATTAGGGTGAAGACCGTGTTTTCCGCTTGCCACTGGCTCAATTCCCCTGGTGTTATTTGCTTCATATAATATTAAATAAAATAATTTAATTCCTTTTATTTTGCTCCAAGCCCGGCTGCTTTCCTCAACTCATTTGTAGCGTCTTCCAAGACATTTTCTTTCTGTAATCGTTTGCCACAAAAATAACACCATTCATGGGCATCCGTTTTTAAATCCAAAAATAGCGAATGTAAATAGTAAAATAACCTGGAGGCAAGAACGACCAGTAAATCCAACAGAGAATCCCCATACACTTTTCCACAATCCACATTATCTTTAACCCATGTTTGTAAATCGTCAAATAAAAGCCGCGGGTTGCGGTGTGTTGCTGGTGTGCCTGGCCGTAACGGGAAGCAGGGGTGAGGATAAGAAAAAGTGGGAAGTAAATAAGCCGGGAGGCCCAGGTAAAGACGTTGCCTTCACTGTAAACGAAGGCACCTGGATAAACCTGGATGTAAGCCCCGATGGGAAAGAAATAGCGTTTGATCTGCTTGGAGACATTTATACCATGCCTGTCACAGGCGGGGAAGCGAAAGTATTGCGCCAGGGCATGGCCATGGAAGTGCAGCCAAGGTACAGCCCTGATGGCAGGAAGATTCTATTCACCAGCGACGCGGGCGGCGGCGATAATATCTGGCTCATGAACCGAGATGGCAGTAACGCCAGGCAGCTGACGAAAGAAAGTTTCAGGCTGCTGAACAATGCGGTGTGGACGCCCGACGGCAAGTACATAATAGCCCGCAAACACTTTACCAGCACCCGTTCCCTTGGTGCCGGGGAGCTGTGGATGTACCACCTGAATGGTGGCGGCGGCCTGCAACTCACCAGCCGAAAAAATGACCAGCAAGACCTGAATGAACCTTGTGTAAGCCCTGATGGACGTTATGTCTATTACAGTGAAGACATGTATCCCGGCGGATATTTTCAGTACAACAAAGACCCAAATAACCAGATTTTTGTAATAAAACGCTACGACCGGGAAAAGGGAACTAATGAAACAGTTACCGGCGGGCCGGGCGGCGCTGTACGCCCGCAGATATCGCACAACGGTAAAACGCTGGCTTTTGTAAAGCGAGTAAGGACAAATACGGTGCTCTTTCTGCGAGACATGGAAACCGGCGATGAGTGGCCTATATATGACAAGCTGTCAAAAGACCAGATGGAAGCCTGGACGACATTCGGTATCTATACCGGCTATGCCTGGATGCCAGGCGATAAGCAGATTGTAATATGGAGCGGCGGCAAGATACTGAAGGTGGATGCAGCCGGAATGAATAAAGCAGTTGAAATACCATTTACCTGCCAGGTGAAACAACATATAACCGATGCGGTAAGATTTAAACAAAACCTTGACCCAGATGAGTTTAATGTGAATGTGATCCGCCATGCCGTTACTTCGCCTGATGGCAGGTGGCTGGTGTTTAACGCCGTTGGTTACTTATGGAAAAAGGAACTGCCCAACGGTAAGCCTGAACGCGTTACCAAGGCTACACAGCATGAATTTGAGCCCTCATTTTCGCGTGATGGTAAATCACTGGTATACGTAAGCTGGGACGATTCACTAACGGGAGCTATATATAGGTTAGATTGGAAAAGCGGCAGATCAGTGCAGCTAACAACCAAAAAAGGACTCTACCGTACACCTTCCTATTCGCCCGACGGCAAAACTATTGTGTACCTTAAAGAGGGCGGCAATAATATAACCGGTAACACATTCACCATAAAGCCCGGCATTTATACCATGCCCGCTGCAGGTGGCAAAGAAACTTTTGTAACGGAAGATGGCAGCGACCCCGCCTACAGCCCTGATGGCAAACGCATAACCTACCAGGCCGGCGGCTCACCTGACAAAACATTTAAAAGTGTATTGCCTGACGGAAATGAAGAGCGCACGCTGTTTAAAAGCACCTATGCCGGACAATTCACAGTGTCTCCTGATAATGAATGGGTAGCTTATATTAACCTGCACCAGGTGTTTGTAGCACCCTTTCCGCATATTGGCAAGCCGGTAAACCTGAGCAATGACTCATCAGATTTCCCGGTGCGCAGGGTCTCGCAGGATGCGGGTCTCAACCTGCATTGGAGCAGCGATGGAAAACAACTCCACTACACGCTCGGCGATCAATACTACACCATAAACCTTGATGAGCGGTTTGGCTTCATCTCAGGCAAGGAAGATTCGTTGTTCAAAATTCCTAAACAGGGCATTACCATTGGACTAAAAGTAAAAACAGATAAGCCGACAGGCGTTACTGCCTTCACCCATGCGCGCATCATAACCATGAAGGGCAATGAGGTGATAGAAAACGGCACGATAGTAGTAGACGGCAACAAGCTGAAAGCGGTAGGCAAAGCCGGTGATGTAGCCATACCAGAGGGTGCCAAAGAAATAGATTGTGCAGGTAAAACAATTATGCCCGGCTTTATAGATGCCCACGCGCATGCCAGCCATTTCAGGGATGGATTAACCCCTGATAAGCACTGGCCTTACTATACTAACCTGGCCTATGGTGTTACCACCATGCATGACCCCTCAGCCAACAGCGAACTGGTGTTTGCCCAGAGCGAACTGGTTAAAGCAGGAGATATGGTAGGCCCGAGGGTGTTTTCAACAGGTACTATACTCTATGGCGCAGAAGGTGACTTTAAAGCCGTGATTAACTCTTACGAAGATGCGAAGAGTGCGCTGAAGCGTACGCAGGCGTTCGGGGCCTTTAGTGTAAAAAGCTACAACCAGCCCAGGCGCGAGCAACGCCAGCAGGTAATAGAAGCCGCCCGCGAGCTGAAAATGGAAGTGGTGCCGGAGGGTGGCTCATTCTATTTTCATAACCTGAGCATGATACTGGACGGCCACACCACCATTGAGCACAACATGCCAATAGCCACCCTGTATGATGATGTGGTGCAACTCTGGAAACGCGCCCAGACCGCATATACGCCTACGCTGATAGTTGGGTACGGTGCGCTGAGCGGCGAATACTACTGGTACCAGCATACTAACGTTTGGGAGAAGCAGCGCCTGCTGCGGTTTACGCCAAGATCAGTAATTGATACCCGCAGCCGCCACAGGGTAATGGCGCCTGAGGAAGAATATGAGAACGGCTACATGCAGGTGAGCCGCAGCCTGAAAAAGCTGACT
>JACMPD010000100.1 GCA_014377675.1 Taibaiella sp. | reverse complement strand
TTTTGCCATATAACAAGAACTCATTTTCATTTGACTTCGTGGCCATGGGGGCAAATAACCCCGAACAATATATTTACCAGTACAGGATGCAAGGGATTGATAAGAGTTGGATTAAAAATGACGGAATACAAACCGTGCGTTATTTTTTGCCACCGGGCAAATATGTTTTCCAGGTGTATGCGTCTCGTTTTTTTAATAAAGATGCAATGCCAATGAAAGAAATAATGATCACTATAGAACAACCATTTTGGAAAACCTGGTGGTTTATTGGTACATGGGTAGTTCTATTAGGTGCATTACTGGTGCTTGGTATCAGCCGGCACAATAAAATTAATTATGAACGAAAGCTGTCGGTAATTGAAAGTGATTTTAAACTGCAGAAGGAAAGAGAAAGAATTTCAAGAGACCTGCACGACAATATAGGCGCCTATGCCAATGCTGTATTATACAACACTGAATTACTGCAGAAGGAAGATAATATTCATGAACGCAATGAGCTAATGAGCGATCTGAAGTTTGCGTCGAAGGATATAATAGTTGCCCTAAGAGAAACTGTCTGGGCGCTAAAGAAAGATCACTACACGGGGCAGGAGTGTATGCTACGTATCCGGAATTTTGTACACCCTTTAACCAGGTACTACCACCACATTCAATTTAAGGTTGATGGAGAAGCTCCACCGAATATAACATTCGATTCTACAACTGCACTTAACCTTGTACGTATTGTGCAGGAAGCAGTGTCTAATGCAATAAAACATTCTGCTGCTACTAACATTAGTATTAAAAGCAGCTTAGAAAACAAAAGATGGTGTTTGTCTGTAAAAGACGATGGGGTAGGTTTTGATTATAACAAACAGCTACAGTCTGGTAACGGGTTAACTAATATGAATCAAAGGTCGACTGATTCAGATTTTGGGTTTTTAATACATTCAGCACCTGGTGAAGGAACGGAAATAACTATAATAGTGGGTTCGCAGCATTATCCAAAAGGATGATAGTTTCTTAATTCAATTTTTTGTCAATTTAGCCTCAACTACAAATATGTTCCTAAAAGTTGCGATAATAGATGATAAGGCAAGTAACCGAAATATTTTACGGGATAAGTTGCTGCGTCATGGGCATTTCCAGGTTTGCCTAACTGCTAATGACGGCCGGGATTTTATGGAAAAGATGAAAGAACTTTCTGCCGGTGAATTACCAGATGTGGCATTGATGGATCTGGAGATGCCAAATATGGATGGCGTAGATGCAATTGCTGTTGGCTCTTCGTTGTATCCTTCGGTTAAGTTTGTCGTACTTACCATTTTTGATGACGAGGATAAAATTTTTAAAGCTATTAAAGCAGGTGCGTTTGGTTATTTACTAAAGGACGAAAGTGCTGAAAATATTACTGATATGCTTTGGCAAATGTATGAAAGTGGTGTAGGACCAATTTCGCCCGGTATCGCTTATACTATTTTGCAGCTGGTTCAAAACAACGAACTTACTTTGGCGCAAAAGCCGCAAAAATCAAACGGAAATAATTTTTTCGACCTCACTTCGAGAGAAAAAGAAATTCTTCATCTGCTTGTGCAGGGTTTATTATATAAAGAGATAGGAGCTCGTTTGAGCATTAGTGCGAACACGGCTAAAAAGCACGTAATAAATATTTACAATAAGCTTCATGTAAACAGCAGGGCCCAAGCTATGCACCTTGCCTATGAAAAAGGGATGATTTAGGTCAGACGGTTTGCGTGTGAAATGAAATATTATTGTAAGTAATGCCGCGTGTTGATAGGCTATAGGTGTAAAGTTGGTAACAGCAAAGCCGAGTAGTACTAATTGCCCGTAAGCTTTAATTTTTTTTATTATGATCTTCTTACAACTTCCCAATATGTTAACTTATTATAATCGTTGGCTTCGGCTTCGCTCAGCCTACGATTATTGAAGATCTTATGGTGGTTTTGCCGGGGGTGTTCACCTCTTCCCTTACCGAACAGAGAAGTTAAGTCCCTCATGGCCGATGGTACTGGTATACCAACCGGGAGAGTAGGTAGCTGCCATATTTTTTAACCTCTACAGAAATGTAGGGGTTTTTTTGTGCCC
>JACMPD010000099.1 GCA_014377675.1 Taibaiella sp. | reverse complement strand
TGTAGTCTTTGGCTAAAGTCGGATTGTTAGATACCTGGTCCACGGGTTAAAACCCGTGGCTATTGCAGTGGGTGTATTGGCAGTAAAAAACTGCCTTGCTTTTGATTTTAGTCTGAATCAGAATTTTCAGGATTTAAGAATGGGCAGAATCCTTTTCTATTAGCATTATCGAAATGGGGGAATGGCTTCGGCGGGTTTAGAAACCCGCTTATTTGTTTAGGCACGGGGGCGCTGTCTAACGCTTGCGCCAGTGTGGAAGTTCTCGTTTGGAAGAGGACGCTTCCCTCATTTGGGGGTCGCAGCGGACGCTGGCGACCAGTGAGTATTTTACATAAAAAATCCCGCTCGTGAGCGGGATTTTTTTATGTAAAATATTGAGTGCTTAAAATACTTTCCACCACTGCTTGCTGCGGGTGAAAACTTTATAGTAAAAAGTAACGTTTAATGAAGAATAGGCGTCATTGTTGCCGGGGTTACCGCGCATGTTGCCGGCTACATTGGGCTGCTGCAGGCGCTTCAGGTATCCTTTGTCGGCCACCTGTATTGCCGTTGCCGCTTCCGAAGGGCCCATGTGTTTGGCGTATTCCTTGTTGTCAATGTACTTGCCGCTTACACCATCAAGATAATCATTAAGGGTAACGCGGTACATATATTCCACACCTATATTCAGGTGCTGGCCTATATCCCACCTCCAGCCAATGGCCAGCGGGAAGCATACCTGCCACAGCTTGTAAGCCGGTGGAAAACCATCACCAAAGCCATCACCTTCAAGGTGCAGGTCATAAATCTCTACAAACTTGGTGCTGAGGCCGGGTGAGCTGTAAGGGGTAAAGTGAAAATAACCTATACCCGCGCCAAGATAAGGCTGGCCCTTGCGGTAAGCGCGCTTTTTTTCAGGGTTCAGCCTGAGCGGGGTTAACTCCAGCAACAGTGACCCTTCCAGTATGTTGCTTTTGGCGTTCTGCCCGCGGGCGTAACGCTGGTAAGCATCGGTACCCTGGTTGTCTGATATTATGGCCTTGTCATAGTTCCACTCATCGGTGGCGTATATGGCACCTGCGTTCAGGCTCATGCGCACGCTGAGCGCCGGGTGCACGGTATACCTGCCAAACAGGCCGCCCAGAAGTGCAACCTTATCAAAATACTTAGAGTTGGTGTAGTGGTCAAGGAAACTCTTGGTGCCTACATCGCCCCACATATCTGACAGGCCAAAACTGGTGCCCAGTGACCACCCGGTTGGTTCTATATATATCCTTGAGGCATCTTGCGCAACGGAAGATGTGGCGGTAAAAACAGCCATGAATATAATAATGAGATGACGGATTGACTTCGCCCGCATGAATATGTTATTTTTTGGAGGTTGAAGATATAAATTATTTTCCTTTAAACGCCGGTTTTCTTTTTTCAAGGAAAGCTGACGTGCCTTCTTTCATGTCTTCAGACTCAAAAGAAGCCCCGAAACGCTCTATTTCATCCCTAAAACCATCAGGGCTACAGTTCGCAGCACTGTTCACCAGAGCTATTATATGGCTTACTGCAAGCGGTGACTTCGACTGTATTTTGGTGAGTATGGCTCCCGCCTTAGCCAGCAATTCAGCCTGCGGCACCACGTGGTTGACCAGGCCGAGCGTTTTGGCTTCGGCGGCGTCTATCATATCGCCGGTCATCATCAACTCCATAGCCTTGCCCTTACCCACAAGCCGCGTAAGGCGTTGTGTGCCACCATAGCCGGGTATCAGGCCCAGGTTTACTTCTGGCTGCCCGAACTTAGCGTTGTCAGCCGCCACGCGGAAATGGCATGCCATAGCAAGTTCGCAACCACCACCCAGTGAGAAGCCGTTTACTGCGGCTACCACCGGTTTAGGGCAGTTTTCTATCTTATTAAAAACAAGGTCAGCGCCTTTTTGTGCCAGCCCGCTGCCGCCTTCTTTGCCCAGCGCTGAAAACTCGCTGATGTCAGCTCCGGCTACAAACGCCTTTTCGCCGGCACCTGTTATTATGGCCGATTTTATCGCTTCATTACTATATACTTCTTCAAGCGCCTGCCCCATCTCTTCTATCACGTCTTTATTCAGGGCGTTCATTTTATCAGGCCTGTTTACCGTTATGGTAAAGATGCCGTTTTCAAGTTGGGTAAGTAGTGTTTTATACATAATGTATTGTTTAAATTCGCCTTGTAGTCTTACTTTATCTCCTGTTGTGTTGCACCCAGTCAGCTATGTACTCAGCTATTTCGGTGGTGTGCGCGCTGGGCGGAAATAACTTTCCCACGCCCATTTCATTTAATTCCTTCATGTCTTCGGCGGGTATTATGCCCCCGCCGGAGAGCAGCACATCGTTCATGCCGTGCTCCTTCATCAGCCTGGCTACCTTGGGGAAGACAGTCATGTGGGCGCCGCTGAGTATGCTTATGCCTATTGCGTCCACATCTTCTTGCATGGCGGCGTTCACCACCATTTCAGGCGTCTGGCGCAGACCTGTATATATTACCTCCATTCCCGCGTCCCGGAGCGCGGTAGCCACTACTTTCGCGCCCCTGTCGTGGCCGTCAAGCCCCACTTTCGCTACCAGCACCCGCAATGGCCGTTTTTGTTTATCCTCCATATAAATGGTCAAATGTGGGGCAAAAGTAAGTATTTAAATACTCTTTGTTACTATTGCAGTGGCGGGAAGCCGGAAAGAGTTTTTAATATACCCGGGGCTGTGCGCCACAACCACAGGCTGCCATTGGCTAAAGTGTTTTTAACCCCTACCAAACCGCCGCGATACCCTCATACCCGCGACAAATTGCCCCATCACACCCCCAAATAAGCAATAAAGCGCACCCTGCGCACACATGGTATAATTTTTCTCTTAGGTGCAACCATGTGGATAATATTTGCTTTACTCGCGGCGGTTTGTGCCGCCGTAGTCACCATACTTACCAAGGCCGGCCTGAAAAATACCGATTCCAACCTCGCTTTCGCCGTGCAGTCGGTGTTGATACTGGTGGTCACCTGGACCTTGGTGCTGGCCCAAGGCACCGTAGGCAAGCTGAAACAACTAGAAAAACATGAATGGATATACCTTGTAACCGCCGGCATATTAACTGCCTGCTCCTCCCTGTTTACATTCCGTGCCCTGAAATCAGGCGACGCCTCCGCGGTAGTAACCATAGAGCGTTCATCACTCGTATTTACCATAATTTTAGCCGCCATCTTCTTAAAAGATAAAATCACCTGGCAGGTAGCCACCAGCGGCGGACTGATTTTGGCCGGGGCTATTTTGATTGGTGTCTCGAAGAAGGGGTAGGGTGGGGTAAACTATTACATGTTGTCAAATTTATTGAATAACTCACAATATTGTTATCCTATAAGGAGCTTTCGATGGTATGCTATGCTGTTTTTTATAGAGAAATAATTGGCAATAATGTACATTTTCGATTATTATTTCCCAAAGAAAAGTAACGAGCGGTCGTTTTTGTTTACGAACGGTAGAAAGGGTGTTTGGGTGTGGTATTTCACATCTATTGCGACTGTCACCGCGAGAGTAGGTGAAAAGGGAAACAAAGACTGCACTGATCAAAATTTAGTATACTTATTAGCCATAATTTTGTTTTCGTTATTGTGAAGCAGATATATGGCTAAAAATGTTTTAAAAGTTGTTCTTACGTTGAAGCAACGGCTTTCTGCACTACGGAATTTGCCTGAGCTGTTCCGGCTGGTTTGGCAAAGCAGCCCTCGTAAGACCGCGCTTAGTTTTATACTGCGTATCGCCCGTTCAGCCATGCCGGTGGCTTTGCTTTATGTGGGCAAATTAATTATAGACCAAGTAGTTAACCTGAACAGCCATGGCGGGAGCTATCACCAGTTATGGGAACTGGTTTTATTGGAATTCTGCATTGCTGTGCTTACAGATGGCCTTAACCGTATGATCAATCTCACCGATAGCCTGCTGGGAGATCTTTTTTCCAATTACACCTCTATGCGTATTATGCGCCATGCAGCCACGCTTGACCTTGACCAATTCGAAGATTCCGTGTTCTATGATAAGCTGGAACGCGCAAGGCAGCAGACAGTCGGGCGCAGCATATTATTATCGCAGGTCATGAGCCAGGTACAGGACTTGATCTCCATGGCTTTTCTGCTTACCGGATTGATCGCATTCAATCCCTGGCTGATACTGTTGTTGGTCATCGCTATCATTCCTTCGTTTTTGGGAGAATCTTATTTTAATAGCAGGAACTACGCGTTGACGCGCAGCCAGACGCCGGAGCGGCGGGAGCTCGATTACGTGCGTTTCCTTGGCGCCAGCGACGAAACAGCGAAAGAAGTAAAGATTTTCGGCCTGTCTGAATTTATTATTAACAGGTTTAAAATGCTTTCCGAAAAGTTCTATACAGACAACAGTAAATTGGCCATTAAACGATCAGCATGGGGCACTTTTTTTTCTGTGTTAGGCACCATGGGTTATTACGCAGCTTACTGCTTTATGATCTACCAGACTATTTCAGGAAAAACTTCGGTAGGCACACTTACTTTCCTGGCTGGTTCCTTCCGGCAGCTAAGCAGCCTTATGGAAAACATGCTGAGTCGATTCACAACCGTGTCGCAGGGCGCTGTATACCTGAATGACTTCCTGGAATTTTTCGAGATAAAACCCAAAATAACCACGGCAGACCATCCGCTGCCTTTTCCTCATCCTATAAAACAAGGATTTACATTTGAGAATGTTGGTTTTCAATACCACAATTCTGAACGCTGGGCTAACCGCAACTTAAATTTCACACTACATCCCGGCGAGAAGCTGGCGCTGGTGGGAGAAAACGGTGCGGGCAAGACCACCCTTGTAAAATTATTAGCGCGGTTATATGACCCAACCGAGGGACGCATCTTATTAGACGGGATAGACCTTAAGCAATATGCGATTGAAGACCTGCGGTTGAACCTCGGCATTATCTTCCAGGATTATATTCGTTACCAGATGACCCTGTCGCAAAACATTGCAGTGGGCAATATTTCGGAGTTGGGCAATAATGAGTTGATAAGGAAAGCGGCGCAGGAAAGCCTGGCCGACGACCTGGCTGAAAAACTCCCTAACAAATACGAGCAGTGGCTTGGCCGTAAATTTAATAACGG
>JACMPD010000098.1 GCA_014377675.1 Taibaiella sp. | reverse complement strand
TAGTAATGGACAATGACGCATTACTGATTGGTAAACCTATAAACAATACGCGGTTATATATATATGATGAATTGTTGCAGGCACTTCCTGCGGGCGAAACGGGTGATATATTTATCGGTGGTGATGGGTTAAGTCGTGGATATGTGGGCAAACCTGATATTACGACACTGGTTTTTACTGAACACACATTGCGTGACGGAACAAAAGAGAAGATATATAAAACAGGGGACACAGGTAAGTGGACACCGCAAGGAGATATTAAATATATCGGGAGATGCGACAACCAGTTGAAAATAAGAGGATTTAGGATTGAGCCCGGCGAAATTGAAAATCTGCTTTTAGGTCAGGAAGGCATAAGTGAGGCCGCAGTGGTAGCGAAAGACAACCGGCTTTTAGCCTTTATAGTCACTAAGAACGAATTGTCTGTTAATGGCAAAGTGGCCGGGTGGAAAAGTAATATAAAGTGCTTTTTGCCTCATTATATGATTCCTGATGAATTTATAGCAATTCAGAAAATGCCTTTAACACCTAACGGCAAAACTGACAGGAAGGCACTTCTGGCCATTCAACAAACAACGGAGAGTACAAATGAATATACCGCTCCACGTGACGAAATGGAAACGTTGATAGGCGATATCTGGATGGAACTGCTGGGGCTGAAAAAAATAAGTATTTATGACGATTTTTTTGAGCTAGGCGGCCATTCTATGCTCGCTATACAGGCAATGACGCGCCTTGAAAAAAAGACAGGAAAGCGTCTTCCTGTAGCGAGCCTTTTTGAGGCTACCACCATTGAAAAACTTGCCGAGTGGGTAGGTGGGGAAGGTAAGTCGGTTACAATGGATTGTCTGCTCCCGCTCAAAGCTTCCGGCCGCAAGCCTGCGCTTTATATTGTCCATGGCTATGATATGAATGTATTTTCATTCACCACCGTAGCGAAACATCTGGATCAGGATCAACCGGTATTCGGGCTACAACCTAAAAGTTTGAATAACATTGATTTGGCACCGCTGACTATGGAGGAAGTGGCCGCTGAATATATCGCGGAAATCTTTGAGCGTGACCCGGTGGGCCCATATGCGCTTGCGGGTTATTCTTTCGGCGGATACATAGCCTTTGAGATAGCCAGGCAATTGAAAAAGATGGGCAAAAAAGTAAAAATGCTTGCTATGTTCGATGCCTACGCCTATAGCGAGAATACTGACCATGACGATCATTCGCAAAAGTTAAAGAAAAAGGTAATGAGGCAGTTTCCTAAGGCGCAGTTTGTTTTCAGTTCGTTACTCAGGCAGCCAAAAGAAACGCTGGAATATCAATCGTTGTTTTTGAAACGGAAGCTAAAAGAAATAATAGGTGCAAAGGAAAAAGCTGAAAAAGCACCGACTCAGGAAGATGCTGTATATGAGCGGTATGAATATGCTTACAGGCACTATAAGCTTGTCCCTTTCGATGGTGTTATTGATTTATTCAGGGTAACGACAAGGCTTTATTTTTTAGACGATCCAAAATTTTTAGGATGGGGGCCGTTCGCGGGTCAGGGGATCAAAATTCATGACATTCCTGGTGACCATAAAACCTTTATACAAGTGCCTAATAATAGAGACTTTGCCCGCATACTTCAGAAAGCTTTAGATGAAGCGGTGTAGCAGTAGTTTTTAAATTAATATTTTGTAATAACGTGGAATTATTTATAGGCGACCTTCTTTCACCCCAATGGAAGAGTTTCAAACTTATTTCGGACATAGATGAGGACTTGGCAGAAAACGTTCATCTTTGGAGTTTTTCTATTGCCAATTACCGCGATGAATTAGATCATTATTGGGTGCTACTGTCAGCGCTGGAGCAGGAAACTGCGAGTCGTTACGTTAGAACCACTGATCAAGAACGGTATATACTAACTAGGGGGCTGCTCCGCCAGCTCATTAATAAGTACACAGGCATACCTGTTGATAAGGTCGGTTATCACTATGGGCTTTTCGGCAAGCCTTACATACAGGGCAGTATTATCGAATTCAACGTTGCACATTCAGGTGATGCTATCATAATTGCTTTTTGCAAGAGGCCGGTGGGGGTAGATATAGAGGTTCTAAATATGTCGTTTGATTTCAAACCAGTTTTGGAATCTTGCTTTGATGTGGATGAAATAAAACATATCATTAATGCCCCAATACCCGTTGTTGCATTCTATCAATTATGGACGTGTAAAGAGGCGTTGCTCAAAGCGATAGGTAAGGGAATTGATGATGATATAAAATTGGTTCCCTCATTGCCGGGTGAGCACAGTTTAGCAATGGATGGTAATCCGCTTTCGAGCCGGTTAATTGTTAATGGTTTATTTTTGGCAGATTACTATTGTATTGTATGTTATCCTGCTTACGCGGGTTCTGTACAAATGTTCAGCAGATAGATTTTAACTATACAACTTTACGGTTTCATCTGCTATTTTCACCACGTCTTTTATGCTGTTATCAAGGTCAGTAACGGCCTTTCCCATTTGGGGCCATATTTCATTATGAAATTCCTCGGGAGTTATAAAGTCAATAATATTCATTGCACCCATAATGCGGGCAAGCGGCTCCCTCAGGTTGTGAGAATTGTATTGTATCAATTCCAGCAATTTTTTGTTAACATTAATCAGTTTCTTGTTGGTGTCAGCAAGTTCCGTGGTGCGCAACTCTATTATCTTTTCCTGCTTTGAAACAAGTTCTTCAATTACCTGTTTTTGCTGCTTAATTTCTTCATTGCTGTTTTTCAGAGCTACGTTTTTCAGCTGGAAAATTTCATTGTCCCTTTCTGTCCGTTCCAGTTGTCTCAATACTTCGGCCTGAGCCGCGGCCTTTTCAAGTAGGAATAACTCCTGCTCCTTCTTTATTAAAGCATTAACGGTTCGCCGGTAAGATAGTGCCAGAACAATACCCCATAATGCTGCCAGGAAGAAGCACAGAATCGCATTTGAAAATATAAAAAAATCGAGATTTTGCTCAGAGAGATTGAAAACAGAAGGGGAATTTTTTATGTAAAAATTAATATACAAGTAGCAGCTTGTGCAGCCCAAACCTAAAAGAGATTTGGTAAACCAGGATTCATTAAATTTTAAAAACGGCAACAATGCAATTAATGGTATGAAATTTTGGAAACCGGCATTCCAGCCTAATAGTTTTACTGCAGCTACCTGATGGAGATTCGCTTCTAACAGCCCTATTATCATTCGCGCAAGATGAAACCCTTTGCGGTTCAATACAATGGCAAAAGCGTAGAGTGCAATACTAATGAACTGGAGATTCTTCATCACATCCAGTTGCATATTGTAAAATATGAGTATCCATATGGCATGTAAGCCAAGGATCAGCACATAGGCTAGATTGCTTATATTATAAAACCAATAGTTGTCTTCTTTTACAGGGGTGGGTATTGTTGTAAAGTAGCCCTTTATAGCATTTATCACCAAGGGTATTGGTTTAGTATCTAACACTACTTTTTCCAATGAATTTTCGAATTACTGAACAGGCAAAATAACGCAATAATAATTATATTCATTGCAATAAATGGATTGTTTAAAGCTATACGCCTACAGCCGTGTTTATAAAAATAAAAAAGGTCTTGTGTAACTGTATAATTGCCTATGTTTATGTTATAAATACACTATTACATGTTGAAATTGCTTCTAATAGAATGGCTGAAGATAAGGCGGTACCGCACATTCTGGATATTGGCCGGCTTGTTTGCAATTCTATTATTTTTCTGGAACTGGTTTATTGGTACAGGCATTATATCCATGGGCAACGGAAACTTTAATGTTCTCAATTCCGCATATACGTTTCCAGCTGTATGGCCGACAATAGGGCACTGGACGAAAGTTTTTTCCGGACTAATTGCTATTATTGTTATTATTCTTTCCACGAATGAGTATCAGTTTCGGACAAACAGACAGAATGTAATAGACGGTTGGCAACGGTTGCAGTTCTTTCATGCAAAATGGCTGGTAGTTGTCAGCTTAAGTGTAGCGGTTACACTATACACATTTATTATGGGCATTTTTTTTTCGCTTCATAATGGTTCACAACTGGCAGGTGCTGCTACAGGTCTCATTAAGCTCCTGCATGTATTTATTATGACCATAAATTATTTCGGTTTTGCACTCACGCTATCTTTTTTATTGAAGCGAAGCGGCATTACTATTATTATTTTCCTGTTGTACGGGTACATTATTGAAATTATGCTTCAGCAACTGCTTAACTGGAAATTTAGCTATAAACCCGGTAACTATCTTCCGCTACAATGCAGCGCAGAATTACTTGGCTTGCAAATACTTAATTCACTGAAAGCGATGATGCCGGGCACCGGCCCAACTGAAAATATGCTAATGTTAGTATCTGTTGGCTGGGTAGCCGTTTATTATATTTTGGGCAGGTGGTTATTGTTAAGAAGTGATATTTGAAAGTAGCGTAGCTGTTTTAATTAGCGTATCTGCCATCCGGTGTGTACATAACAGGCAAAATTTTATGGTGTTTCTCAAAATAGTCATACCCTGCACGCAGTGTTGCCCAAAACACTTGTTTTTCAGGATATGCGGCGTATTCACGGGCGAGGTAACTCCAGCCCTTTTCATTAAGTCGGGTAGGGTATATGTGTACTGGTATATTTTCCTCACCATTTACCTTTGCATTTAGGCAAAGAGTATATATTTCCTGAATGCCCTCATCAGTCATAGGCATACAGCCTACAGTAACACAGCCACCGTGAATGTAGATATCCCCTCCGCGTTTGGCTTTAGTACTTTGCAGGTTATCAGAATAATTAGGGTAGTTGAGTAACATGGAAAGGTAATACTCGCTTTTGGGGTTAAAGTCTTCAATAAAATAATATCCTTCCGGTACCTGCCTGTCTCCCTCAGCCCGCTTAGGCCCCAAAAAACCGGACAGTGCACAGATATGATACAATTTTATCATCTTATATTCACTATTTTCATTATTCCGGCCCCATAACTCCAATTCGTTTTGTGCCTTAAAGGCTCGCAGAAAAATGTCTTTAGGTGGGTATGCAATATTCTTTTTTTTGAAATCCTTTGCGAGCGAATCGTTGTATTTTTTCCATGCGTCTGATACCCTGGCACACGACAGCTGAAAATTCTTAAAGTTATCGGCATCACTTTGAGCCATGGCCTGCCGGCCCGCTAGTAATACAGTGCAACAAAGTATGATCTTTAAAAGCGGGCTTTTCGGCATCACGGTCTTGGTTTGTTTCGTAAATTTAAACAAAAATCAGGATAAAAAATGCCAATTAGTGCGTATAAAAAACAGGAGTCAAAAACCCCTGTTAAAATTCTGAATCTAATAAAAGCCTGCCGCTATTTATATACATCGCTCCACTTCAGTTTTTTAATATAGAAGCGGGATGGACGTTCCCAATCGTTAGCACGGTAACCATCTACATCTTTATAACCAAAAAGATGATTGTCCATGGTTACTACCTTATTCAGATGAAATTCATTGTCAATGTAGTTTTCTGTTGCAAAATTCTCAGCAAAAGAATAGGTGATAAAATTTCGGAATGTAATGTCTTTATTGCTCCGGCTCACATATACCTTGCAAAAATTAATTGTTTCCATTTCGGTATTTCTGTCCGTTACATCGAAATAAATATTTGCGGTGAGGTTGTAAAATGCCTGTGTAATATATGACTTTGGAGGTATAAAGGTTACCCTTTCCCCTTTCACCAGGCCCTGCCTGCTTAACTTTGAATTGTTGTTCAGGTTATAATATTCATTGAATACATCAAGCCACTCAAGACCATAGGTGGTGCCATAAGTTTTATAGTTACTCGCGTTTTTACTGGTGTAGTAGCTTTCGCGCCTGCCATTGTTAATCAGTGCTGACTTTTTCCAGTCTATGTACATAGGCAGGTCTGTTTTATTCCAAAGCAGGAAAGACATGATGCCATGCTCCGCCCAAAACCAATAAACGACTTTTACATCTTCATTTTCATAAGTGTAAAAATGGTTTATGTTTTTGATGTCTTCAGTTGTCGGCGTTACGTATACAACCTGTGTAAACCGTGAACATCCGCTGAACACAACAGCGGCCAATAAGAATAAAAGAATAGGATTAGGTAGTTACTTCACAAACTCTAAGTTTTCCGTATGGCATTGGTTTTTCGAGAATACATCGTACCATAAGTTTGTGATAAATTGAGTTCATGAACCCTCTGCGATTA